>CAZTNS010000052.1:0-19869 GCA_964615585.1 uncultured Bacteroidales bacterium
CGTTTCAACAAATACGCCTGCAATACTTCAGCGAAATCTTTCCGGATGTCTGCTTCCACAAAATCTATCCTATACTGCCCGCAACGGGTTTTGAGCTCGGAGATAAGTGCATCGCTTTGTTTTTTGTACTGTTCCCGAACCTCATTGGGATTTAACCTGATTTGTTTTCCTGTTTCCAGGTCAATAAACTTGTGCGGGCGGTTGCTGAATTCAAATTCCTGCTCCAGCTCCTGGTCAGTAACATGAAACAGAATGACTTCATGTTTATTAAAACGCAAATGCTGAAGCGCACTGAAAAGCTCATCCGTATCATCTTCGCTAAACATATCTGAAAACAACACTATCAGAGAACGCTTTTTTATCTGTTCAGACAGGATATTGAGTGATTCGGCTGCGCTGGTTTTGCGTTTGACAGGGTTAAAATCAGGAGAAACCAATTGCCTGAGTTTATTGTACAAATAGGCCAGATGCACTTGTGATAAGCGTGCATCCGTATGCATACGCACTTCTTCATCAAACAGGCTGATGCCAACAGCGTCACGCTGTCTTTTCATCAGGTAAATAAGGGCTGCCGCCAAATAAACCGAATAGGCAAGTTTATTGATGCGTTTTTCCTTAAGCGGAAACAGCATGGAGGAGGATGTATCAATTATCAAATGGGCACGCAGGTTGGTTTCCTCTTCATAGCGTTTAACAAACAATTTGTCCGTGCGGGCATATAATTTCCAGTCTATATGTTTTGTGGATTCACCCTTGTTGTAAATCCGGTGTTCAGCAAATTCAACCGAAAAACCATGATACGGGCTTTTATGCAGACCCGTAATAAACCCCTCAACCACATGCTTTGCGATGAGCTCCAGGTGGTCAAATTCCTCAAATTGCTGTATGTCTCTTAAATTTTTTACCGGCATAACTTGATAACGAAAGTACTGTTTTTTTATGATGATGCCATAAAACAATGATGATAAAAATCCATTTTTGTTTTGGTTGTGCTTATTTTTTATAATTTTGGACTTTTAAACGGTTTTGTTCGAAAAGTCAGTATCTATGAAAAAATCAGATGTAATCAAAGAGAACCTGATAACTGCAGCCCAGAATTGTTTTAACCGTTTTGGGTTTGAAAAAGCAACCATGAATGACATTGCCCGCGAAGCACGCAAAGGCAAATCTTCTCTTTATTACTATTTTACAAGCAAAGAAGAGATTTTTAAAGCGGTGGTCACAACCGAAGCAGAAAATTTCAAAGCCGAGGTAAAACAATCCATGGAAAAGGAAGGTGACCTGAAGACACGCATAAAGCTATATTTCACACTCCGGATGAAACGTTTCAAAGAACTGGTTAACCTTTACGCCATTATGCGGGATGATTACCTGAAAAAACTGGATTTTATTGAAAATATCAGGGAAAAATACGACCGTGAAGAACTTGAATTCATTCAGTCTATCCTACAGGAGGGAGTAGAAAAAAATGAACTGCGTGTGAAAAGCATTACAGACACCAGTTATGCATTGGCAGCGGCATTAAAAGGGCTGGAGTTCCCACTTTTCTTTAATCCCACTGAACAAAAATTATCCGAACGCATAGATGCATTGCTGGAAATATTATTCTATGGAATTATAAAGAAATGAGACAGATATCACCCTGCATATTGCCTTTGTTTATTACAATAGTGTCACTGCTGATTCACTTCCCGGGAAACAGCCAGGAAAAAAGCAATACGCTGGATCTGCCTACCTGCAAACGGATGGCGCTTGAACACAACCGCAACATTAAAATGGCCGAAATTCAGGTTAAAATGGCCGAACATCAACGAAAATCTGCGTTCACATCTTTTTTGCCGCGCCTGGACCTTACAGGCCAATACATGCGCACAAGCAAAGACTTTTATTTGCTTGATGAAAACATGTTTTTTCCTGTGGTTCCTTTTTGGGCCATTGACCAGCAAAACATGGAACTTGTTCCGGAGCTTACAGAACAGCCGTTGCTATACGGAACCATGATAGACCCTGCCACATTTGATTTTGAAAACCTCGACCTGGAAAATCTGGACCCGGAAACCTGGGACGTCATGTACGACGATGAAGGCAATCCTGTTTTTCTGCAATACGGCTACATTCCATCGGATGAAATGACCTTTGGCAGCCGCAATACCTATGCTGTCAGTGGAGGCCTCACCCAGCCCATTTACCTTGGAGGCAAAGTCAGGCGGCAATACAACATTTCAAAAATTGCCGAAGGGATACAAAAAGACAGGAAAGACAAAAGCGAAGCGGACATTTTGTTTGAAGTGGAGACCGTATATTGGAAAATTGTCAGCCTGCAGGAAAAAAAGAAACTGGCAGATGATTACAAAACCATGCTGGACACCCTTGTCAATGAATTAAAAAACATCCTTGACGAAGGCATTATTACCAGGAATGACCTACTGAAAGCCCAATCGAAACAAAACGAGGTGGCCTATCAGCAATTCAGAGCAGAAAACGGCATCCTGCTGGCAAGCATGGCATTAAACCAGCTCATTGGCAGGCCGCTGGATTCAATACCACAACTGGACGATGAGCTTGGCTCTGTCCGTGTGTTTACCGACAGGAACATGATGATACAACAAGCTGTGGAAAAACGGCCGGAGATGGGTATGCTGGATAAAAGCATCGCATTAGCCGATGAAAATGTAAAGCTGGCCTGGTCAAAATTTTTACCCAACATCATTGGCACAGCCAATTATTCCTATTTTAATCCCAATCCCTATAACGGGTTCAATGAAGAATTCGGTGGAGACTACAGCCTGGGGATAACTTGCCGTATTCCCATCACCAACTGGGGCGGAAGGGTACATTCTCTTAAAGCTGCAAAACAACTGCGTGAGCTGTCGCAACTCAATCGCATGGAAATGCAGGAAAAGATCAAACTGGAGGTACAACAAGGCTGGAACACATACCTTGAAGCCTTTAAAAAAGTTGATTTTAAAAAAACAAGCCTTGAACAGGCAAAAGAAAACCTGCGCATCATGGAAGACAAATTTGATGAAGGCATGATAACCCCGAGTGACCTGCTCGAAGCACAAGCCTTGTGGCAGGAAGCTTATTCCGGATTGATAGAAGCAAAAACAGAACTCAGAACCAAAGAAATAGAAATAAAAAAAATCAGCGGACAATTATGACACAATCAAAACATATCGTTGGCGGGATGGCATTGACTGCCATTGTTTGCCTGTTACTGTTTTCCTGTGATGAAAAAGAAAAATCACCCGAAGAAACCCATGACGGTAGAATTTCTGTAATTGCAAGCCTTGCAAAAGAAAAGATTTACACCCGTCAAATGGAATATTCAGGCACGGTTTTCCCCATGCGGGAAGCAAACCTTGGCTCTTCCATGCCGGGAAAAGTGGAGCAGTTTCTTTACCACAAAGGAACGCATGTAAGCAAAGGAGATACACTTGTAAAGCTTAGCTCAGAAATGCTTACACAAGCAAAAATTGAATATCAGGCATTGAAAAAGGATTTTGCCCGGATCAAAAGGCTGTACGAAAAATCGTCGGTTAGTGAAATGGAGTATGACCACCTGAAAGCAAAACTTGATGCCGCCCGCGTAAAAACCGACATGTTGCGAAAAAACACCTGTGTGGTTGCCCCGTTTTCCGGAATCATAGCGGATTATCTGCTTGAAGAAGGGGAAAATTTCTTTTTCACCCTGGCAGTGGAACCGGGATATTCCAACACCTCCGGCATTTTACGCCTGATGCAACTGAACCCTGTGAAAGTGGAAATAGATGTCAACGAAAGGGATTTGCCTCATCTGAAAAAAGGACAAGCGGTGGAGATCATCCCCGATGCTTTTCCCGATAAAAGCTACACGGGACGCATCCATTACATCGAACCCATGTTGTCAACCATGTCACGGTCGGCCACCGTTGAAATTTCAGTACAAAACCCCGGGCAATATCTCAAACCGGGCATGTACGTGAAATGTGTTCTGGATGCTGCAAAATCCAGCGGTGTCTTTGTGCCGTTAGATGCCATCACCAGGCAGCAGGGAACGCCGGATGAACATGTCTTTGTTGTCAGAAAAGATTCCGTGGTAAAACAATACATCAACCGTATAGATACCAAAGGAACAATGGTCAGCGTTGACAGCATCAGGGCAGGTGATACCGTTGTGACAAAAGGTAAAAATAAGCTGTCAAATGGCAGCAAAATAACCATAAATGAAATTCTAAAAGGGAATTAAAAAACATGAGTATTTGAAACAACATCTAAATTTTTATCATTTCTTTGCGGATCTTTGCACCTCTGCAAAACTTTGCGGGACAACCTACTATACCGCAGAGTTACGCCGGGAAGCGCTAAGCACCGCAGAGCAAAAGGAAGAAATGATTATGAGAAATTTCAATAAAAAAATATCAAAACTGTTCAGGCGAAGACGGATGACAAATTACAAATAAATCTTAATTAGGCAATTTCAAAAATGACAAACAACACCCAAAATCCAATGACCAAAACATATCAGGTAGTATGTTTGGAATTTTAATCGTTGAATATTGGATATTATTTGAGTTTTGATGCTTGATAATTGTTATTTGATTGATTTTATGTACAAATACTAATTAACGAAAAATGTTGCTATGCGTTTACCAAAACTAACCGTTGACAGGCCTGTAACCACCGCCATGATATTCCTGGCTATACTGCTTTTTGGTGCTGTTAGCTGGCAGATGTTACCACGTGACATGTTACCGGCAATTGAAATTCCAACCTTGACAGTGGTAACCGTTTACCCGGGAGCATCGGCCGAAGAAGTAGAAGAACAGGTCACCAAACCACTGGAGAAAACACTGTCAGGTACCGAAGAACTGAAACGCATCACATCGTCTTCGAAAGAAAATGTATCCCTGATTTCGCTTGAATTCAAATGGGGAACCGACATCAGTGAAGCCGCCAATTCTGCACGAGACCTGATGGAGCTTGTCAAATCTGACTTGCCCCCTGACGCCAGTCCCCCATACATTATGAAAATCAGTTCTTCCATTATTCCGGTGGTAGTATATTCAATCACAGCCGAAACATCTTATCCGGGGCTGGAAAAAATTGTCGAAGAGCGCATCATTAACCAACTGAAAAAAGTGGATGGCGTGGGTACCGCCTTTATGATTGGACAGCCCACACGGGAGATTAAAATCCAGGTGCATCCTGCCAAACTCAAAGCCTATAACTTATCTATTCAGCAAATAAGTACCGTATTAGAAGCCGAAAACATTTCCATTCCCGGCGGTAACGTCAAGCTTGACAAACACGATTTCAGCATTCGCATCCCCGGCGATATAAACAGCCTACATGATCTGGAAAACATTGCCCTGGCAAGTTTTAACAACCGGATCATCCGCCTGAAAGACGTGGCCGATATCAAAGATGAATTCAAAGAAAAAAACGAATACGTTTATTCTTACCGGAAAAAAGGCGTGGGCTTATTTGTGCAAAAACAAACCGGAACAAACACCCTGGAAGTGTTCGAAGCTGTGGATGCAAAAATGGATGAAATCACCCCCACCCTTCCATCCGATGTGAAATACAAAAGGGTTTTTGATACCTCAGAAGTCATTACGGAAGTCAATAAAAACCTTGGCAACACCATTTGGTATGCCGGGATATTTGTGATTATTGTTGTGCTGGCGTTTCTGAGAGAATGGCGAAACAGCCTGATTGTTATCCTGACCATCCCGTTTTCATTGATTGCAGCATTCATCACTATGTTCCTGATGGACTACAGCATCAATATTTTCAGCTTAATGTCGTTGATTGTGGCCATTGGTATGGTGGTTGACAATGCCATTGTGGTCATTGAAAACATCAACCAACACCTTGACATGGAAGCTCCGCCAAGGGAAGCTGCTATTTTTGGAACCAGGGAAATGGGGACCGCCATTACAGCTTCTACCTTGACCACCATTTCCGTTTTCTTACCGTTGATCTTTATCGGGGGACTCGTCGGGATATTGTTCAAACAACTGGCCATACTGGTGGCAGTAACCATGCTGGCATCGCTCATCACATCCCTGAGCCTTACACCCATGTTGTCGTCACACCTGCGCAAACGTTCACACAAGGACAAAAAACACGGCTGGTTATACAACACAAGTGAAAAGCTTTTTGTTTCACTGGAATCTGCTTACACATCGGTGGTAAAATTTGCTGTAAAACATGCGTGGTTGATTGTAGGGTTTGCCGTACTTCTCTTGGGGTCTGCCGGATTTTTAGCTACACAACAGGGTTCGGATTACATCCCCGACATTGATGCAGGCGATGTGATTACGGTGATAGAAACGGAGGTAGGCACAAGCACGGAAGAAACACGGCGCATTGCCCGGAAAGTAGAAAACATTTATTTTGATTCGGTGCCTGAAATGGTATCACAATATACCATTGTGGGGCAAACGGAAACCAACTTGCTGACCAGCATTGGTTTTGCCGAAGGTAAAAACAAAGCGACCATCAGCGCGCATTTATCCTTACCTGAAACCAGAAGCCGGAGCGCAGAAGACATTGCTGAAATGATAAGAAATAAGCTCGCTGACATGCCGGAGGTAGTGAATTACCAGGTGATGGGAGGAAGCCTGATGCAAAAAATGTTGCTGGGAAGCACCAGACCGGTTGAATTTAAAATTTTGGGCAGCAATTACGATGAATTGAATGCTACCGCCTTGCAACTGAAAGCAAAAATGGAAGAAAACCCCAACTTTTCAGATGTGGAAACAACCATCGATAAAGGAAAAATGGAATATCAAATCATCATTGATAAAAACAAAGCTTCAATGCTGGGCTTGAATACGGCCATGATAGGCATGCAGGTCAGGCAGAGCATTTATGGAAAACAAGCCGGTCATTTCAAACAACAAGGGGATGAATATGACATCATGATCCGATATGCCCCGGCCCTGCGTAATGACCTGGATAAGATCAGGGACATCACATTGACAACACTTATGGGACAGCATGTACCATTGTCCGCTGTTGCCGGTATCAAAATCGGCACCGGCCCGCTTGAAATCATGCACGAACGGCAGCTGCGTATTGTACGAACCGGTGCTAACCTCAACAACATTTCACTGGGTGAAGGCACCCAAATTGCCAGGGAGATATTAGCCAATCTTGATACTCCCCCAACCGTAAGCGTTGAACTGGGCGGAAACATTACCGACAAAAATGAATCCTTTGCCAACCTGAACCTGGTGTTCCTGATTGCATTTTCATTGGTTTACATGATAATGGCATCCCTGTTTGAATCTTTCAAAGATCCTTTTATCATTATTTTTGCCATCCCTTTCAGTTTGATTGGCGTTGTGTATGCATTTGCCATTACCGGGATTACCCTGAGTGTGATTAGCTTTGTCGGCATCATCATGCTGCTTGGCATTGTGGTAAACAACGGCATTGTGCTGGTGGATTACATCAACTTATTGCGTGCCCGTGGACAAACGACCCGTGAAGCCATCATCAATGCCGGCCGCTCACGTTTACGCCCGGTGCTGATGACATCCTTTACCACCATCCTGGCGATGATTCCTATGAGCCTGAGCCAATCCATGGGGCATGAAATATGGGTGCCGCTGGGCATCACCATTATCGGTGGGCTATTGGTTTCCATGATCATCACATTGATGGTTATTCCATCCCTGTACGCCCTGTTTTACAGAAAAAACATCATCAACGAAAAAACAGAAAAAAAACAATAACACCATGAAATTCATTTATTGCACCTGCAACATCAGCATGAAAAACCGGGTACTAAAAACACTGGAAGCCCAGGGCGTACATGATTACCAAATCGTTGACGAGGTGGCGGCCAAACCGTTGCAGGGCACCCCACGTCTGAACACCGCCGTATGGCCAGGATACAACACCACCATTCACATGCAGTTCAGTGATGACAAAAAAGCAGCAGCCGTGATGGAAACGCTCAGGGAGTTCAACAAAGAAGCAAAAACCGAAACCGAGCTCATCACTGCCTGCAGCTTGCCCATGGACGATTATTTTTATGCCTGAGCGCCGGCCACGGCAACAACAACCACAAAGCATACGAAAGGCGTTGTGCATGCATAAAAACAAGTCCACTAGCAGCACGATTCTTAAAGGCAATTGTGTCTTTTCCCCCACACCACTTCATTTCTTTCAATACCTTTTCTATATTTGAATGATGATAACTAGATGATATGAAACCTATATGAGAATAGCATTTTTGATAATTGTATTGCTTCACGGATTAATCCACTTGCTTGGATTTGTTAAAGGTTTAGGTTTTAAGGAAGTAAAAGAATTGACACTTCCGATATCTAAACCAATGGGATTTGTTTGGCTGACTGCAACAGCCTTCTTTTTGTCTTATGGCATTTTGTATTTAATCCATTCAAAATACGCTTGGTTCTTTGGACTTGTTGCTGTGGTAATTTCCCAGATTCTAATCATTATGTTTTGGAAAGACGCCAAATTTGGAACGATACCAAATATTCTGATTTTAGTTGTGTCACTTGCTTCATTGGGTCATCACAACTTTCAAAAATTTGTTGAACAAGAGACAAATCATTTAATAAGTCAAAATAAGATGATTGAAAATAGAATTATCAAAGAAAATGATATAGAGGCGTTGCCCGAACCTGTAAGTAATTGGCTTCGTAATGCTGGAGTTGTTGGAAAACCTTTCATTAGTATTGGAAAAGTAACACAGACAGCCGGAATGAAAATGAAACCCGAACAGGAAAACTGGATGACTGCTAAAGCTATTCAATATACAACTATTGATAATCCTGCATTTATATGGACAGTTGATGTGAAAATGAATAGCTTGCTCACCTTTCAGGGTAGAGATAAATTTGAAAACGGCAAAGGCAAAATGTTGATTAAAATGAATTCGCTAATCAATGTTGTCAACGAACAAGGTGAAAAATTGGATGAAGGAACTTTGCAACGGTACTTAGGAGAAATGGTTTGGTTTCCTTCATTGGCATTAAGTCCTTACATTACCTGGGAACAAATAGACGCTACAACAGCAAAAGCAACTATGATCTATAAAGGCACTTCTGGAAGCGGGACATTTCATTTTAATACCAATGGTGATGTTACCAGGTTTTCCGCATTACGATACAAAGGCAATGATGCAGAAGCAAAACGTCATTAATGGACAATGAGCATTTCGTAATACAAGACTTTTGAAGGAATAAAAGTTCCTGCAAAAATGACTTCGACCTGGAAACTGGATGAAAGGAATTGGACTTGGCTGAAATTGGAAGTAACGGACATTAAATACAACAAGAATGCCAGCCAATAGCAGCGTATATTTGGCAATAGCTGGTGAAGTGGTAAATGGAAGTTTCTTATGTTTATCCTGAAAAATTTAAGCCCCTGAATTGCAGGATTGATACAGTTTCATTATTTTTACGGGTTATTATCAGATAATAGGATTATGAGAAAAATATTGGTGATAGATGATGAAAGGAGCATCAGAAATGTATTTAAAGATATCCTTGAGCGTGAGGAATACGAGATAGATGTTGCAGAGAACGGAAAAACAGGACTTGAGAAAATTAAAAACGAAATGCCTGACCTTGTAATTTGTGACATAAAAATGCCCGAAATGGATGGTGTGGAGGTGCTGGAAAAAGCCATGGAAATTGACCCGGAGTTGACCTTCATTATGATTACGGGGCATGGGGATGTGGATTTAGCGGTAGCCAGTTTCAAAAAAGGAGCATACGATTTTATACAAAAACCATTGGATTTAAAGCGCTTGCAAATTACCATCAAAAATGCCATGGAGCGTAATAACCTCATCACTGAAACAAAGCAGCTGAAGAAAAAGGTAAGCAAAAGATATGAATTGGTTGGTGAGTCTGAACCCATGCAAAAAGTAAAAGCCATGATCGACCGCGTGGCACCTACAGACGCTCGAGTGCTCATTACCGGAGAAAACGGTACAGGGAAAGAGTTGGTGGCTCATCAGTTGCATGAAAAAAGCAAGAGGGCAAAAGCTCCCTTTGTGGAGGTCAATTGCGCAGCTATCCCTTCTGAGCTCATAGAATCGGAACTTTTTGGCCATGAAAAAGGTGCTTTTACCTCTGCCCACAAACAGCGAAAAGGGAAATTTGAACAGGCCCACGGAGGTACCATTTTTCTCGATGAAATTGGCGATATGAGTTTATCTGCTCAGGCAAAAGTGTTGCGTGCCTTGCAGGAAAATAAAATCAGCCGGGTGGGCAGCGATAAAGATATCAATGTGGATGTCAGGCTCATTGCTGCTACAAACAAAAACCTGCGCAAGGAGATTGATAACAACAATTTCAGGGAAGACCTTTATCACCGCATCAGTGTCATTATTATTGATGTTCCTCCACTGAAAGAAAGAACAGAAGATATCCCCTTGCTTGCTGATCATTTTTTGGCTCAGATTTGTGCCGATCATGGCATACCAAAAAAAGAAATAACCAACGAAGCCATTGAAAAACTAAAATCCTTCCCCTGGACAGGAAATGTCCGCGAATTCAGCAACCTGATGGAACGTTTGGTTATCCTCTGTCAGGATAAAATTACAGCCAAAGACATTGATAATTTCGGACAGCCCTTGATTTAATTTTTATGCGAAAAGAAAAGGATATTATTGGGGAAAAAATGATACCGGAAGATGCGTTATACGGCATCCATGCTGTACGTGCACAAGAAAATTTTCCCAACGATATCGCATTTAATAGTCGCTGGTATAAAGCCATGGGGACAGTAAAGTTGTCAATGTATCAAACCATACAACTGTACCAGGCTGAATTGCAGAAAAAGTACCCGGAGCTCATAACCCTAAAGAAGATCAGCGATGAAAACTTACAGGCAATGATCAAAGCTGCCGGTGAAATCGGGAAAGGAAAACACATTGAACATTTTATTGTGCCGGCGTTTCAAGGTGGTGCCGGAACAAGCATCAACATGAACATCAATGAGATTATTGCCAACCGTTCCCTGCAGTTGTTGGGTGATAAACCGGGAAACTACAAGAAAATTGATCCCTTTGAATCGGCCAATTTATATCAGTCAACCAACGATGTGGTGCCCACGGCATTAAAAATGGCTGTTATGCTGGCTCTCAATGAATTGGAGGAAAAAATCAACGCATTGAGGTCTGCTCTTGAAAAACACGAAAATGCCCACCGGAACAGCCTGAGGGTATCATACACCCAAATGCAGGCTGCCGTTCCGTCGTCTTTCGGCAAACTGTTCAGCTCTTACAATGATGCGTTATCCCGTGATTGGTGGCGTGTTTCAAAGTGTTTTGAACGCATAAAACAGGTAAACCTTGGCGGAAGTGCTATAGGTACTGGCATAACGGTGCCGCGGTTTGTGATCATGGAAGCCATCAGGGAATTACAAAAACTGACGGATTTACCGCTTACACGAGGCGAAAATATGGCAGATGCTACCAACAATCTTGATAACTGGACAGAAATACACGCTACCCTGAAAGCGCATGCCGTAAATTTGGAAAAGATAAGCAACGACCTGAGGTTATTGGCTTCTGACATATCGGATGGGAAAAGCCTGAGCCTGCCACAAAAACAAGTTGGCAGTTCTGTCATGCCCGGTAAAGTCAATCCGGTTGTTTCCGAATACGTCATCAGCATTGCACACCAGGTATATGCAAATGACCAGCAGATTTCCGCTTTATGCGGTCAGTCTCTGCTGGAGCTGAATCCTTACATCCCGTCTATAGGCCATGCGGTGCTCAACAGCCTGGATTTGCTTATCAGTGGCTGTGAAAGCATGAAAACAAATATGATCGAAGGCCTGGAAGTAAATGTTGAAAATGCATATCATCAGCTTATCAACAACAGTTCTGTTACCACGGTATTTGTGCCTTTTATCGGATATCATAAGGCTGCAGAGATAGCCAAAATGATGAAAACAGAAAATTGTGATGTATTTAGTGCTGCTGAAAAAAGCGGTTACATCAGTCAAAGGCAGGTAAAACATTGCCTGAAACCTGAAAACCTGCTCAAGCTCGGCTTTTCGGTGAAGGATATTAAGGATTTTAATAAAAATGAATAAAACCATGGATAATACATATTTTGCGCACGAAACAGCGGTTATTGATGAAGGATGTGTCATCGGAAAAGGCACAAAAATCTGGCATTTTTCGCACATCATGAAAAAGGCTGTGTTGGGGAAAAACTGTAATCTCGGTCAAAACGTTTTGGTCTCTCCTGACGTTGTCCTGGGGAATAACGTCAAGGTGCAAAACAACGTTTCCATTTATACGGGTGTCGTTTGTGAAGATGACGTTTTTCTTGGCCCGTCCATGGTATTTACCAATGTGAGCAACCCGCGTTCTGCTGTAAATCGCCGCGGCGAATATGAAAAAACAACCGTTCGTGAAGGAGCCACCATCGGGGCAAATGCCACCATTGTATGCGGCCATGACATAGGAGAATATGCGTTTATAGGGGCAGGAGCTGTGGTAACCAAAGAAGTAAAACCATACGCATTGGTTGTCGGGAACCCTGCCCGGCATATTGGCTGGATGAGCGAATACGGCCACCGTTTGCATTTTGATGAAAATGGCCTGGCTGTATGCCCTGAAAGTGGTGAAAAATACCGGCTGAAAAATGAACATGTATCAAAAATTTAAGTACCGTTATGGATAAAGAAATAAAACGATTTGGACTGATAGGTGTGGCAGGATACATTGCCATCAGGCATGTCAGAGCCATTAAGGAAACGGGTAATGATTTGGTGGCCACGCTTGATTTGTTTGACTCTGTGGGTTTTCTGGATGCTTATTTCCCGCACGCTGATTTTTTTCATGAATACGAACGTTTCGACCGGCATGTGGATAAGTTGAGGCGAAATAACAAAAAGCTGGATTACATCAGCATTTGTTCGCCAAACTACCTGCATGATTCACATATCCGCTTTGCATTAAAAAATGAAACCCATGCCATTTGTGAAAAACCGCTTGTATTGAATCCCTGGAATGTGGATGGCCTGGCAGAAATTGAAAAGGAAACAGGAAAAAAAATAAACACCATATTGCAGTTGCGGCTTCATCCGTCCATCATCGCACTGAAAGAGAAGATAAACAAAGGGCCAAAAGATAAAATTTATGATGTTGATTTGGCTTACCTGACAAGCAGGGGCAACTGGTATCATTTTAGCTGGAAAGGAGACCCACAGAAATCGGGAGGTATATCCACAAACATAGGCATACACTTTTACGATATGCTGACCTGGATTTTTGGAGATGTGAAGGAAAACATTGTGCATGAACATGGTGAAAAACGGGCTGCCGGATTTTTGCAGCTTGAAAAAGCACGGGTCCGCTGGGTATTAAGTGTGGATGAAAATGATTTGCCGGAAGGCATCCGGGAAAAGGGGCAGCGTACCTACAGATGCATTACGGTGGAAGGCGAGGAAATAGAATTCAGCAAAGGGTTTACCGATCTTCATACCCTCAGTTATCAGGAGATACTCAAAGGCAATGGGTTTGGCCTGGAAGATGCCCGTAAAAGCATTGAAATTGTGCATGAAATCCGCAATAAAACGCCCATCGGGTTAAAAGGCGATGTGCATCCGCTTTGCAATTGTTAGGAAATAACCTGAGCAGTATTGTAATCAATCAATATCAATAATATATATTTTTATTGCGAATTGAATAACGAATAATGAACAGCAGAACAATCGAATTATGAATAAAAACAGAAAATATGATCTTGAAAAGCGTCTTATCGATTTTACCATTATTATTATGGAAATTGTTGAGCAATTGCCTAAGACGCGAATTGGTAATCATATAGCAGGGCAACTGATCAGAAGTGGAACATCTCCCGCACTGCATTACGGCGAAGTACAAAGCGCGGAATCACAAAAAGATTTTATTCATAAATTTAAAGTAATTCTAAAAGAACTTCGTGAAACCAATATATGTTTAAAGATTATCAAGCAAAAACCATTGATTAAATCTCAGGAGAAAATTGATTTTGTATTAACTGAATGTAACGAGATAATCTCAATTTTTGTTATAAGCATAAAGACAGCTGAAAAGAAATAATTAAATTTGAAAAAATATAATTCATCATTCGATATTCTATTGTTCAAATGTTCGACATTCAATTATATTTTTATTGCGAATTGAATAAAGAATACTGAACACCAGAACAATCGAATTATGAACCAAAAAGCAAAAAATATAATTCATCATTCGACATTCTATTGTTCAAATGTTCGACATTCAATTATATTTTTATTGCGAATTGAATAAAGAATACTGAACACCAGAACAATCGAATTATGAACCAAAAAGCAAAAATCATCATTCATCATTCGATATTCTATTGTTCAAATGTTCGATATTCAGTTATAGTTAACTGTTTTGAAATAAGCAAGTTATTTAGTGTTTGTCTATAAAGTACAACTTATTTTTAAAAAGCACCATATATCAAATGTCAAATAACAAATAAATTCCAAACATCAATTTCCAAAATTTTAATAATTTTGGCTGCACTCGCCTTGTTTAGGTCATTGCCATTTTGAAAATTGAAATTTATTTGAGGTTTGTTATTTGATTTTTTGTTATTTCATTATTCACTTATAGATAAATATTCGACTTTATGGACACGCACTATTTAGTTACAAACCTTAATATAGATAGATGTATGGTGCAGAAACCTTTAGAACATTATAAATTACAAGGTAATTACTTCACCAGGGATGTGCTTGAGTTAGCACCGGATTTACTGGGAAAAATTTTGGTTGTAAAAAATTATAACAACACAGCCCGTTTTCGTATCACAGAAACGGAAGCATACCGGGGCGAAGAAGACCTGGCCTGCCATGCCAAAAAAGGTCGTACCAAACGTACGGATCCCATGTATTATCCCGGCGGAATTCTTTACATATACCTTGTTTATGGCATGCATTGGATGCTGAATATTGTCACTGGAGAAAAAAATGTGCCACAGGCTGTACTGATAAGAGGTGTAGATGAAATAAAAGGGCCGGGAAGAGTAACAAAAACCCTGGGCATTGATAAAAGGTATAATTATGAAAATCTCAGCACATCCAAACGGATATATTTGCTTGCTGACGGTTTACAACCAACCTATTCATGCGCACCACGGGTGGGAATAGATTATGCCGGAGAATACTGGAAAAACCTCAAATGGCGGTTTATATTAAATCCATCTCAATAAGTTGTTCAATGCATTGCGGGTAATACCTATATTCCAGTTTGTGTATCCTTTCAGCCAGTGTTTCCACGGAATCATTCTGATAAACCGGGCATCGTGCTTGTAAAATAATATTCCCCTCATCGTATTTTTCATTCACGTAATGTATGCTGATGCCGCTTTCTGTATCCTTATTTTGTAATACTGCCTTGTGTACGTTATCTCCATACATACCTTTCCCCCCGTATTTTGGCAACAGTGCCGGATGGATATTGATGATTCTGTTTGTGTATGCACTGACAAGTTGAGAAGGAATAAGTGCTAAAAAACCGGCCAGAACAACAAGGTCAATGTCATATTTTTTCAACAGCTGTGGCAGAAAATCACAGTCATTCAAGTTTTTTTTGTCAACAAAAAGATGGTCAATGTTCAGTTTTTCAGCCCTTTTCAGTACACCTGCATATTGCTTGTTGCATACAATTAAAACCACTTTTGCCATTTGATTATCAGCAAAATGGAGAACAATGTTTTCGGCATTTGTACCAGAGCCTGAAGCAAATATCGCGATGTTTTTCATGGCACATAAATTATCCTTCAAAATAAAACAAAAATATCTTATCAAAAAAGTGCTGTTTTATTTGGAAATATAATTTATAAATTTGTTTCTTTGTAAGCTCGAAACAGAACTCAAAATTAGTATTAACATAAAATTAAAACTATGTCTGATTTTGCATCTAAAGTAAAAAGTATCATCGTTGACAAATTAGGTGTTGACGAAAACGAGGTAACTCCAGAAGCCAGTTTCACTAATGACCTCGGCGCTGATTCATTGGATACAGTAGAACTTATTATGGAATTTGAAAAAGAATTTGACATTTCAATTCCCGACGAAGAAGCAGAAAAAATTGGCACTGTTGGTGATGCCATCAAATACATTGAAGAAAACACCAAGTAATATTATAAATCGCAGAAACCCCATTTTATGGATCTAAAACGTGTTGTTGTGACAGGTTTAGGTGCTGTCACACCGCTTGGGAATAACATTCCTGAACTCTGGGAATCCGCGTCACAGGGAAAATCAGGTTCTGATTGGATTACACATTTCGATGCGTCTTCTTTCAAAACAAGGTTTGCCTGTGAGGTAAAAAACTTTGATCCCAAAGAACGTATTGATCGTAAAATGGTCCGTAAAATGGATCGTTTTACGCAATATGCGATGGCTTCCGTGGCTGAAGCACTGGAGGAATCCAAGTTGATGGAAGATGAAAATCTCGACAAGGACAATGTCGGCGTCATCTGGGCCTCAGGGATCGGCGGCATGGAAACCCTGATTGATGAGATAAAAGGGTATATCAAAAATGATATGAAGCCTCGCTTCAGTCCGTTTTTTATCCCTAAAATTATTTCTGATATTGCTGCCGGACACATCAGTATGCAATACGGATTCAGGGGGCCAAACTTTGCTACCGTTTCTGCATGTGCATCCTCTTCTAATGCCATCATTGATGCACTTAATTATATCCGCCTCGGCAAAGCCAATGTTTTTGTCACCGGGGGATCCGAAGCTGCTATTAATGAAGCTGGAGTTGGTGGTTTTGGTGCCATGCAGGCAATTTCCAAAAACAACGATGAATACAAAACAGCGTCCCGCCCGTTCTGTGCTACACGCGATGGTTTTGTCATGGGAGAAGGCGGGGGAGCACTTATTCTCGAAGAATATGAACACGCTGTAAAACGTGGTGCTCCTATTTATGCCGAAATTATTGGAGGAGGAATGTCTGCTGATGCACATCATTTGACAGCACCTGATCCAGAAGGCGGGGGTGCTGCTTTGGTTATGAAAAGGGCACTTGAAGATGCCAAAACTGTTTCCGATAAAATTGATTATATCAATGTCCATGGCACTGCTACACCAACCGGAGACGTTGCAGAGTTAAAAGGCGTGTATTCTGTTTTTGGTGACCACAGTTTTATTTTAAATTTAAGTTCTACCAAATCCATGACCGGACATTTACTGGGGGCTGCCGGCGCGCTGGAATCAATACTGGCTATCCTGGCCATCATCAACAATGTCGTTCCGCCAACCATCAACCATCAAAAATGGGATGATAACATTGATAAACGTTTTAACCTGACACTTCACAAAGCACAGGAAAAACCTGTCAATTACGCCATGAGCAATACATTTGGTTTTGGCGGGCACAATACTTCTGTAGTATTTAAAGCTTTCGATAAATTATAAGTTTGTGATTTGTATCAGCTGGTTTAAACGTTTGTTTTTTATTGGGAAAAAACACAGGCAGTTGTATTTTAAGCTTAAATCCCTGTTGGGCTTTTGTCCTTGTGATTTATCCCTCTATTTAATTGCTCTGCGCCACAAATCTGCCAGCATCATTGACCACGACCATAAAGTAAACAACGAAAGGCTTGAATTTTTGGGTGACGCGGTCATTGAATTGGTTGTCTCTGATTTTTTGTACAGATCATACCCTGACCATGATGAAGGCACACTGAGTTTGATGCGGGCAAACATTGTGCAGCGAAAAACCATGAACGATATTGCTATCAAAATGGGAATCCCGGATTTGCTGGTTGCCGGGGATAAATCCCCTACACAAACAAAAAATATTTTTGGAAACGCACTTGAAGCGATAGCAGGGGCTGTATATGTTGACAGGGGATATTTTTATTGCCGGAAATTCATTGATAAAAAGTTCATTTCAGGATTTGAACAGGGTAAATTATTCAAGGCGGAATACGATCACAAATCATCATTGCTGCATGTAGTACAAGAGAAAAAATGGGACCTTGAATTTGACACATTTGAACAAATTGAATCCACGGAAACCCAAATACACTTTGAGTCACATGTGTTAATTAACAATGAATTTATTTCACAGGGGAAAGGATGGTCAAAAAAAGAAGCAGAACAAAACGCTGCCAGGAAAGCACTTGATAAAATAGGGATTTAATCCTATCTTTACATCAAAAGAAAAAATCATTTGTGACAAAAGAAAAGCGTCTGAAATATACACCTGTCCCTGATTTTACATTGGTTGCCATTGCTACCAGTGAGGACGCTTACAGGTTATCATGGGTGCTGAACCAGTTGCTTGGAATTCAACTTAAACGTACAGACCCCTTACAGGTGTGGAATGAAAAAACTGAAAATCCCCTGGAGTTTGGTTGTTACAAATATACGAGCCCTTCCGAACAAACCGGTTGCAGATTAATAGCCAATAAATCAGAATCAGGGCTGCTTGAATCAAAGTACAATAAGTTCGACTATTTTTTGCAGATGCGTCATTTGCCCGGAGTTAAGGCAAGCGATGTGATAGAACAACTGAACAATGAAAAAGACATTCTACTGGCTGTGGAAATAACATCCCCAGGCAAAGCATTAATGCAAAAATTGATGATATAAAAGATGGATACATTGAATTTTGACTTGTTAAAAAGATTAAGTGAAACTTCAGGCATCAGTGGGTTTGAAACGGAAATTCGCAACCTGATCAGAGATGAAATACAAGGCCTGGTTGATGATTTGAGCATCGACAACATGGGAAATCTTACTGCTTTCCGAAAGGGCAAAGCGGATAAAAAATTAATGATCGCCGCTCACATGGACGAGATTGGCTTTGTTGTTACACACCTTGAAGACAATGGATTTTTGCGTTTTACCAACATCGGTGGATTTGACCCCAAAACATTGACATCTCAACGGGTTGTTGTGCACGGCAAAAAGGATATTGTTGGGGTAATGGGTTCCAAACCAATCCATGTCATGGAAGACGAAGAAAAAAAGAAAAACCCTAAACTCAAAGATTATTTTATTGATACGGGCATGAGCAAAGAAGCCCTTGAAAAAATCGTGGAACCGGGAAATGCTGTGACCCGGGAACGAAATTGCATTCAAATGGGAGATTGCTACAACGGGAAATCCCTCGACAACAGGGTATCGGTTTTTGTGCTGATAGAAACCCTGAAAGCCATTAAAGACAAAGCATTGCCTTATGACCTGTATGCAGTTTTTACCGTCCAGGAAGAGGTTGGCCTCAGGGGTGCACACGTTGCCAGTTTGCAAATTGAGCCTGATTTTGGCATTGGCCTGGATACAACCATTGCTTATGATGTGCCGGGGGCCCAGCCCCACGAAATGGTAACACGCCTGGGCAAAGGCACAGCCATCAAATTAATGGATTCCTCAGCCATTGCAGATCAGCGGATGATCAGTTTTATGAAAGAGACTGCAAAGCATAACAAAATAAAATATCAAACTGAAATATTTGCTACAGGCGGTACGGATACTGCCTTCATTCAGCGAATGAACAAAAGCGGTGCCATTGCCGGTGCTGTTTCAATACCAACCCGGCACATTCATCAGGTGGTGGAATCTGTACATAAAGATGATGTAAAGGCAAGCATTGATTTGCTTACTGCCTGTATTTTGGAGGTTAATAAAGGAAACTGGGAATATTAATATTCTATTTATCGGTTTGAAGAAAACAGTTATCTATGCCATTAAACACAAAAAAAAACAAAGTTCAAAATAAGGGTTTAGGATTCAGGGATTCGGTTTTAGGGGTTTAAGATATTTTATGACCTAACTCCTAACCTGGCATAGCCAGAACCAAAAAGGAAATAATGAATACTGAACAAGGAATGTCGAATGATGAAG
>CAZTNS010000053.1:0-19784 GCA_964615585.1 uncultured Bacteroidales bacterium
TTATTAATAATATTCGTGTTATTTTTGGCAGAAAATCCCAAATTCAAAATCCCAAATTCAAAATAAAACCCAAAAAAGAAAATCCCAAACCTGTGCCGACGTATGACGGTAAGAAAAAATCATGATACTCTACCACCTGTTGATTTGTTTATCATGCTACTTAAAATATTGATTATCTCTTCCGATTCGCGGATGTCTTTTGATATTTTAGCAGGAGCAAGATATGTTCCACTAATTAAACGTAGGAAGAACCTGGTTTCTTTCGCTTCTTTTCTTGAAATAGCTAGTTTGTTTACAAAATCTTTTTTAGTTATGGTTCCATCAGCTTCTTCATAATTTGCACCTATTGAAGTTCCCGATCCACCCAATTGGCCACGTATTCTGTCACATTCAGGATAAGGTGGCAATGTTTTACATATTTCAAGCATTCGTTTACCAAACAAAAGTAGCCTTTCTCTTAAATCGTAAGGTTTTTTTTCTTCTGACATTTTTTTGATTTTAAGATTTTAGAATTGGAATTTATTTTGGATTTTGTTTTTTGGATTTTGAGCTTTCTGGTTTATCCGGGTTGGGTTAGTTTATCCTTTCATTGTATTCACGTGTACGGGTATCCACTTTTATCACATCACCTATGTTAATAAAAAGAGGAACATTGATTTCAGCACCGGTTTCAACTGTAGCCGGTTTAAGGGAATTGGTAGCTGTGTCGCCTTTAACACCGGGTTCAGTGTATGTTATTTCAAGCTCAACAAAAGGGGGCAGGATAGCCGCTATGGGCATTTCTTTTTCTGCATTGAACATGATCTGTATTTCCTGGCTGCCTTTCATGAGATCAGCATTTTCGACCAGGTCTTCGGTCAGGGTAATCTGTTCATAGGTTTCATTATGCATAAATGTGTAACCTATTTCATCTTTGTAAAGAAATTGGTATGGCCTGTATTCGATGCGCACGTCTTTAACTTTTACGCCTGAATTAAACGTGTTTTCGATGACACGCCCTGTCTCGATGTTTTTAAGTTTTGTACGGACAAAAGCAGAGCCTTTACCGGGCTTCACATGTTGAAAATCCACTACCTGATATATACCATCTTTAAATTCAATGCAGGTGCCGTTCTTAAAATCGTTTGTTGATATCATGTTGATTTGTTTTATGTTCAATGCAAAGGTATAAAAACTAAGTAAATTTAATTAACCAATAACCAATTGATTAAAAAAGTGGTTATAAGCACTTATGAAATTGAAAATCAGGATCACTTACCTGATTAAGGTGTACCACAACATGGTTGTCGTTGGTAAAATACTGGTAATCTTCAGTGATGATGTAATAATGGCCGGGAGAGAGCCCGATGGTAAATTCGCCATTGGTGGCCTGTGTGCTGTCTGATATGGCCGTGTAATTACCATAGCCGGATACAGAATCATAGGGAACGGCATAGACGGTACCGTTGTATGGATGAAAAGTCCAGAATTCCCTGGGAAGATCACAGTTCACCTCACCATATTCAATATAGCCCTTAATACCACTGTCAATGTTATCGTCGGTACAGGAAAGTGAAAAACACAAACCAAGGCATAAAGTAAACATGAAAAGCCATGTATTTTTCATAATCATTCTTTGTTTTTAGTGTCAATAATGATGGTAACCGGACCGCTTGCACAGGAATCAATGTACATGTATTCACCAAACACACCGGTTTCAACCTTTTTGCCTGATAAGGATTCAAGTTTATCAATGAATTGTTGGTAAAGATCTGTTGCTAATTGTGGTTTGGCTGCTTTGATAAAAGAAGGCCTGTTGCCTTTTTTAGTCATGGCATGAAGAGTAAACTGGCTGACAACCAAATAATTACCGTCAATATCGTCTATTGATAAATTCATTTTCCCCGCTTCATCTTCAAAAACCCTGAGCTTGTGGATTTTATTGCTGAGCCACAAGGCATCTTCAGGGGTATCTGATTCAGAAACGCCCAGTAAAATATACAACCCGTTTCCGATTTTACCGGTCACTTTATTTCCTGATGTTACTTTTGCGTTGGTTACTTTTTGTATTACTGCTCTCATAAAATTATAGTTGATAGATTTAACATACAGCCTGATTAAAAACAAATTTTCATGTCATTGAATACAATGAGAAATAAGTTCAAAAACCAAAAGTCAAAGTTCAAAATAAATTCCAAAACATAAATTATTTAATTTGTTCAATCGCAGGGTAAAGTCTCAATAATTTAAAAATGTTCCACGTGGAACTAATCCGCTTCAATTTGTGTCAACGAAAATGTACTCACATCAAACAACCCCTTGTCGCCTATTTTTAGTTTCGGAATAACGAGTAGGGCCATAAATGCCATGGTCATAAACGGAGCGTTGAGGCTGCAACCAATATCGGAAGATTTGCTGTTCAACGCTTTGTATGATTCGGCTACGATATCCCCGTTTTCTGAAGACATCAGGCCGCCAACAGGCAATGGTAAATGATAGATTTCATTTCCATCTGTCAAGGCAAGGCCACCTTTTGTATCAATAAGTTTGTTGACGACCTTAGCAATGTTTTCATCATCAACCCCAATCGCAACAATATTATGGGAATCGTGCGCTACCGTAGAAGCTATAGCCCCCCGGTTGATGCCAAAACCCTGAATAAAACCAATGGAAGGTGTAGGATTTTTTTCATAACGATTCACAACGGTGATTTTATTTATACCGCTGAGTGGATCAGGCTGTAATTTACCGTTCATTTTCGGAAGGCTATGTTCAAACATACCGGTAAGAAGCGAACCATCAAATGCCTGGATAATTTTAAAACGTGAACCATCGGAGGTGATTTCAAATTCCTTTGGCAATAAATGAGATGATAAAACAAAGTTGTTTATGGGTTTGGTTTCAGATACCTGAAACATTATCCTTCCGTTATCGAAAACAAGCTCACCATCAATGTATGCCGATAGAACATTGAAATCTTCAATGGTATCCACCAAAATGAAATCTGCCGGATCACCTTTTTGTAGCATACCAACATTAAGCTTATAGTGTTTTGCTGCATTTAACGAGGCTGCACGCAGAACGTCAAATAAATTGTGGCCGGCTTTTAATGCCCGTGCAACAATTTTATTGATATGACCCTGTTTCAGGTCATCCGGATGGCTGTCATCGGTACACAACATACATTTTTCCGGGTGAGAAGATAACAATGAATGCAGTGCATCAAAATTTTTAGCAGCGGATCCTTCGCGTATTTGAATGCACATCCCCTTATCGATCTTTTCAAGCGCTTCATTCAGGCTTGCGCATTCATGATCTGTGGTGATGCCTGCATTGATATACGTTTCAGCGTCTTTTCCTGTTATTTCCGGCGCATGGCCGTCAACAGGTTTGTTTTGGTCAAGAGACGCTTTGATTTTTGCATGTACTTCGGAATCATTGTGAATGACACCCGGGAAATTCATCATTTCACCCAATGCAACAATTTTGTCTTTTTTGAGTAATGTTTCTATGGCCTTTGAATCCAATACATGCCCTGATGTTTCAAAACCAGTTGCCGGCACACAACTAGGCGCTGTAAAATGCAGTTTCAAAGGGCTTTTTTCGGCGTCTTTTATCATGTAATCCACGCCTTCAATGCCACACACATTGGCAATTTCATGGGGGTCAGAAACGGTGGCTACTGTACCATGCTGAACAGCTAAACGCGAAAATTCCGATGGATTCAGCATTGAACTTTCAATGTGAACATGCGCATCTATAAAACCCGGTATGATATAATGCTCCTGGTTCTCTTTTATTTTTTCGATTTTTGCTATTTTACCGTTTTCAACCTGTACCGCAGCGTTGTAGATGCGTCTTTGTACGATGTCAATGAGTTTTCCTTTTATTGTTTTCATATAAATGTTGTTTTATGTTAATGTTGTTCCACGTGGAACAATTAAATTTAACGTCCAAGATGAACAAGTAAAACACTTATATCCGAAGGTGTTACACCACTTATTCTTGATGCTTGTCCAATTGTTTTTGGTTGAATATTTTGCAATTTTTGCCTTCCTTCAGTTGATAATGATTGTATATTTTCATAATTCAGGCCTGTAATTGAAATGTTTTCAAGGCGGTGCATTTTATCAGCAAGCATGCGTTCACGTTCTATGTAACCCTGGTATTTTAATTGTATCTCAGCGGCCTGACGAATTTCTGCAGGAACATCATATGAAGCAATTTTATCTTTCAACTGTGGTATGACAGCTTCCATATCTGTAAAATGTACCTGCGGGCGCGCAATCACATTTTTCAATTTCACCTTTTGCTTTAAAGGAGATGTTCCAAGTTGTTGTAATTTAGCGTTTATATAATCGGGTTTACAACTGAAATTATGTGTAAAATCTACCAGATCATCCCGTTGTTTTATTTTACGCTCAAGTTTTTTCATGCGCTGCTCGGAAGCCAATCCCAATTTATTTGAAATTTCTGTAAGACGTACATCCGCATTATCCTGACGTAACAATATCCTGTATTCTGCCCTGGAAGTAAACATCCTGTATGGCTCATCAACGCCTTTGGTGATCAAATCATCAATCAGAACGCCAATATAAGCCTCATCACGGTTGAGAATGAAATCATCCCTGCCGTTGAGTTTCAAATGCGCGTTGATGCCGGCAATGATGCCTTGTGCCCCGGCTTCTTCATATCCGGTTGTGCCATTGATCTGACCGGCAAAATAAAGATTTTCAATGGCTTTTGTTTCCATGGTGGCAAAAAGCTGTGTCGGATGAAAAAAATCATATTCTATCGCATAACCCGGACGATAAATTTTGACATTTTCAAATCCTTTAATCTGCTTTAATGCCTTTAGCTGTACATCCCAGGGAAGAGAGGAGGAAAAACCGTTTAAATAATACTCATTCGTATTGACACCCTCGGGTTCAAGAAATAAAAGGTGTTTATCTTTATCCGGAAACGTCTGGAGTTTCGTTTCGATGCTGGGACAATAACGTGGGCCTATGCTGGTGATGGTGCCGTCGTAAAGCGGACTGGCATTCAGCCCTTCACCTAAGACCTCATGCACGGCTTTTCTTGTTTCGCAGGTGTAACAGGACCTTTGTGTTAAAAATGGTTTTTCCAATCCGGCATGCAGAAAGGAGAAATATTGAATGTCTTCATCCCCTTTTTGTTCCGTTAGTTTGGAGAAATCAACGGTTCTGCCGTCAATGCGCATGGGAGTTCCGGTTTTCATGCGATCGTATGTAATCCCCAGGGATGATAATTGTTGGGTCAGCCCTTTGGCCGGGGGTTCTGCAGCCCTGCCTCCTTCTTCTTTGTGTTGACCTACGTGCATCAGGCCATTGAGAAAGGTGCCTGTGGTTAAAATTACAGACCTGCTGTAAATGGGAATGTCCTGTGTTGTCCTGACGCCGGCAATTTTGCCGTTTTCAAAGATCAATGCATTCACATTGCCCTGCCAGAAATCCAACGTCGGAATGCGTTCGAGGTATTCACGCCACGTGATGCTGTAAACCATCCTGTCGCATTGTGCACGCGGTGACCACATGGCCGGGCCTTTGCTGCGGTTCAGCATGCGGAATTGTATCATGGATTTGTCGGTAATTTCTCCGCTGTATCCACCAAGGGCATCCAGTTCTTTTACAATCTGTCCCTTTGCTACGCCACCCATGGCAGGATTGCATGACATCTGCGCAATTTTGTTCATATCCATGGTGACAAGCAACACCGAAGACCCCAGGTTGGCAGCAGCAGCGGCAGCCTCACATCCGGCATGTCCGGCACCGACAACAATCACATCATATATGGGCAACAAAGCCATGAAATCATTTTTTTTTACAAAGTTAATCCAATCCTTTGATAATGAAAACATAAATTTACTGAATTAGCACTTGAGGATTTGTGGTATTACAACCAATATAACTAATAATATGTTAGTACAGACTTCTTAAAAAATTTTATCACGCCTGTGCTAAATGATTAGTAATCTGCACTTAAAAATATAACTACACATTTTACTTTTCATTACTTTAGTGGGATTTAGTGTTTTGGTGTTTTAGTGGCATATTTTTCTCGCCACCAAAACATCCCGATACGTTCATACCGTGTTAAATATTGCCAGGCATTTCACAGGGGAAACTTCGCTACGGGACAGGCAAAACTCAAAATTCCACTAAATATTGTATAGTTTTACAATAACAGATTTATTGTTTTTAAGAAGTCTGTAGTAACAATTTGTTACCTATCATGAGCGATTTTTTGTAATGGGATAATTGACCGTAATAATGGTAGAAAAAAGAAAAATACAATTAAACACATATCGGTATAAAAGCAAAATATCCCCTCATTTTTACTAATTTTGCCGGTAAAATATATTGGTATGAAAAGATTATTATTGTTATGGTCTGTTTTATTGATGTCGATTCCGGCTATATCACAGGTTATTCCAAATGGAACAATAGATGGGCTTGATGAACTTAATGAAAAGCAGACTCGTGATATAAAGATGTTTGACAGTACTACCCTGAAGATGGATATGTATGTTCCGGTTATACAGGATTCATTAGTTTCAATTATCAACATTCCGGGCACAGGAGATGTAACAATTCAATTAATGTCTAAAAATACGCAGTATCTGATTTATGATTCAATTGATAATCAAGTTAATCCTAATCCATATCAGTTACCCCTGGTTTTTACAAGAACCCCATATAACAAAAACGGAGATGAATTAGGGCCTTTATTTGCATTTTTTGGTTATGCATATGGAACTCAGGATATGAGGGGGGCAAATGCTTCATCCGGAGTGTATTTTCCAATGTACAGTGATGGATGGAATAAAAACCCATATCATCCCTACATCAATTATAACATCGATATAACAAGTCCCTCTGATCCACGTAATGCGAATAAACATGAGGATGGATATCAAACACTTCACCGTCTTCTCAACGATGTAGAGCGTGTATATGATTATGATGGCGATCAGCAAGCAGATACATTTCTTGTAACCAATGGCTCTGTTGGCATGATAGGGGCAAGTGCACTCGGAAACTCTCAGTATTCACTTGCTGCAGCTCATCCTGTCAATTCATCTCAATCCGGATTGCAATCAATTATGCCGATTGTTGCCTCTGCTGATCATTACTCATCTACATTGACAAATAACGGAGTTTACCGAGAAGCTTTAGTTGACAACTGGATAACCGGACAGGTTTATAGTCTGGTAGATGATAGTTTGAATACTACAGATACAAGTATCATGAATAATTTGCATAGTTCATCAGATTATAATCTTTCAAATAAAGCTGATGTTGCGAAAAATGCAATAGATTTTCTGCTTGTGGAAAATTCAAAGCCGGGTTATTATCCTGATAGTCCCCTCCGTTCAGCAATGGATGTGAGTTATGCCCCTGTTGATGCAGCAGGAAATCCGGATAGTACGGGTAATTTCAGCAGGTTCAGAAATATGGACGTCCCTGCTTATCACCTCACCGGATGGTGGGATATTTTTATTGACGGACAGATACATAGTTTTAACAGGATGAAAGAAGAAGCCTTATCACAACAAACCCATGATCTGCAAAAACTGATTATAGGCCCCTGGGCTCATCAGACTATAGGAAGTCGATCCACAGGTGATGTGCAATATCCCGAAAATGTCACTGATGTTATTGGTTTAAACACAATTTATGACAATTTTTCTCTTAGTGACTCATCATCAATAAGTGAAATTATGGATTCGGAACTTTTAAACTGGTTCAGATATACAATTAATAAAAAAGGCGTACCTGAAACAGGAAAACCTAAGTTTATTATTCCTGAAAGTGATCAATGGCAGCCAATTGATAGTACGACATCAGTCAGGGTGCCTTCTGAGGATTATATTAAACCGTACTATATGTTTATTCAGTATCTTGCAGGGCAAACTACCCTGGACAACCTTCCGGTGGAAATTCAGACTCAAAACGATACCATACCTTATTCTTATACCTTGCCCGTTTTGGACCCTCCCCTGATGCCACTTCAAGATACTGTTGAGGATAAACCCATTACTGATTTCCAAAATATTCCCTCTGTAAGGTTATACATTGCAGGGCCTGTAAATGATGGTATCCCGGAAAATGATGACGCCGGAAATTACTGGATGGAATGTGATAGTTTTCCTTTCGAGCAGGGGATAAATCATACAAATTTTTATTTACACGGAGACAGTACCATTGATCAGCAAATGCCAACAGAAGATGAAGGCAGCCATTCATATATCCATGATCCTGATGATCCCGTAATTACTGTTGGTGGTGCAAATATGACAATCAACACTCCAGAGGGCCCCCAAAGACGTGCTCAGGGTCAAATGAATTTAGCCGATTCTTTTTTTGTTAATTATACGATGGACAATCAAGGTGTGATACAATTTACAAGCGGACAAATTCAGGATTCACTGAGAATTCTCGGGTTTCCGGAGGCAACTATTTATGCGAGGTCTGAAGTTACAGGAATTGGAAAAACCGATACTGATTTCTTTGTTCGTATTCTTGATGTATATCCCGACGGAAGAGAAATGTTTGTTGTTGAAGGATGTGTAAATGCACGTGCGAGAGAATATGCCAGGTCAATTTATAATGGTAATGAAGACGTTAATCTTCCTTATACCAATATTGAATCAGATTCAATTTATGAATATAAGTTTAAAATGTTGCCAATAGGTTATGTCTGGGGTAAAGACCATAAAATAAAGATATTAATCAGTAGCGGGAATTATCCGAGATATCAATCCAACCCAAATTTACCTTTAATGGATTATGATTTCTTCCGTCGTAAACCTAATGACGGCCAAACTTATAATTACCAGGGAAATGATATGTCACCACGGGTTGCAATGCAAAAAGTTTATTTTTCACCGGAATATCCCAGCCATATTCAATTACCTGTTTTTGATAACTTGCCTGTAGGAATGGAAGATTCTCCTAAATCTGATGATAACGTAAAATGGAGTATTTACCCAAATCCGGCAGATGATTATCTGTACGTGGAATTACCTGAAGAAGAAGGAGTTTTATCTCTATATTCAGTGAATGGACAACTGCTGGATAAAAAGAATACACGTGGTTCAGAAACGTTAAATTTACAGTCCCATTCCGCCGGCATTTATCTGCTTAAATATAACTCCCCGAATCATGTTTTTAATGAAAAGCTGATCATTAGAAGATAATAGATGCCGGGAGCGTATGACGCCCCCTGAAAAGTTATTGTTTTTCAACCCTGGTTTCCGGTCTTTCGGCTTTGGTCATGACAACGCTTCCGACTTCCGTCTCCGGACTTCCAACTGTTTGATCATATAAATTTCAACATCCCCTCAATTTTACTATTTTTGCCGCTAAAATCTATCGGTATGTACAGAACACACAATTGCGGCGAATTACGCATCGAAAACAAAGGACAAAATGTGACCCTGAGTGGCTGGGTACAACGTAAA
The DNA here is from genome assembly GCA_964615585.1 of uncultured Bacteroidales bacterium. Taxonomy (GTDB): domain Bacteria; phylum Bacteroidota; class Bacteroidia; order Bacteroidales; family ML635J-15; genus JAQIBY01. The sequence continues at coordinate 9,464 of CAZTNS010000053.1, forward strand.
CGTGACAAAGGCGGTATGATCTGGATCGACTTGCGTGACCGTTACGGCGTTACCCAACTGGCGTTTGATGAGAGCAAAACAGACAAAAAAATCCTTGACACGGCAGAAAAATGCGGACGGGAATATGTGCTAAAAGCCACAGGTATTGTGGTTGAGCGTTACTCCAAAAACGACAACATGCCTACCGGCGAGATAGAAATATTTCCCGATGAACTGAAGGTTTTATCTGCATCAGCAACACCACCCTTTACCATCGAAAACGAAAGCGACGGCAGCGATGAATTGCGCATGAAGTACCGTTACCTTGATATCCGGCGAAATCCCGTAAAAGATGCCCTTATCCTGCGTCATAAAATTGCACGTGAAACCCGTAAATATCTGGATGAAAGCGGTTTTCTGGAAGTTGAAACCCCAAACCTGATAAAATCCACCCCCGAAGGAGCGCGTGATTTTGTGGTGCCGTCACGTATGCACCCCGGGACATTTTATGCACTGCCCCAATCGCCGCAAACATTCAAACAGTTACTCATGCTTGGCAGCCTGGATAAATATTTTCAACTGGTAAAATGCTACCGCGATGAAGATTTACGTGCCGACCGCCAGCCTGAATTTACACAGATTGATTGTGAGATGTCTTTTGTGAATAAAGAGGACATCATGAAACAGTTTGAAGGGCTTGTGCAGCACCTTTTCAGAATGGTTAAAAACCTGGATATAGAGCTGCCCTTTAAGCGTTTGACCTGGCACGAAGCCATGGAAAAATATGGCACCGACAAACCTGATCTCCGTTTCGGTATGGAAATACAGGAAATATCGCATCTTGCACAAAACAAAGGGTTTAAAGTGTTTGATACGGTAGAATATATTGGGGGAATATGTGCCGAAAAATGCGCATCATATTCACGCAAACAACTGGATGAACTCACAAAATTTGTCCAGAAGCCCCAGGTGGGTGCTAAAGGTTTGGTGTATGTAAAATACAATGAAGACGGCAGTTTCAAATCATCGGTTGACAAATTTTTCTCCCCCGAGGACCTGGAAACCTGGGCAGAAGCAATGCATGCCAAACCAGGAGACCTTATGCTGATATTGGCCGGAAACAAACAGGAAACACTAGAGCAATTATCGGTGTTGCGGCTTGAAATGGGCAGTCGTCTCAATTTACGCACACCCGGCAGGTATGTTCCATTGTGGGTGGTAGATTTTCCGCTGCTCGAATGGGATGAAGAAACCAAGCGGTATCATGCCATGCATCATCCGTTTACCTCGGCAAAAGCAGAGGACAGCAAACTTATGGATACAGAACCAGGAAAGGTACGTGCCAACGCTTACGACATGGTCATAAATGGTGTGGAGCTTGGTGGCGGATCCATCAGGATTCACAATACCGAAGAGCAACAACGCATGTTTAAATTACTCGGTTTTTCAGATGAAGAAGCCCGCGCACAGTTCGGGTTTTTACTGGATGCTTTTCAATATGGTGTGCCTCCCCATGGCGGCATTGCTTTTGGTTTTGACAGGATTTGTGCCCTTTTTGGCGGTAGCGACAGCATCCGTGATTACATCGCTTTCCCCAAAAACAACGCCGGACGTGATATCATGATAGATACACCTGCTCCGGTTTCAGATGAGCAACTGAAAGAATTAAAACTGAAAATTGTTGATGAGAAATAATCCAACTTGCTTATAAAAACAAAAAAGCCGGAAATTTCCGGCTTTTTGTTTCCTATGATAAGTGTTATTATTCTACAATATCCAATTCGTTAATAATGTTGTCAGCTCCGCCAAGTTTTTCGATGACCCACAACACATAACGTGAATCAACATTGATGGTACGCTGCAGTTCAGGATTGTATATCAGGTTGCTGCATAACCATTCCCAGTTACCATCGAAAGCAAGGCCTACTAGTTCGCCGTTGCCGTTTAGAATCGGACTGCCGGAATTTCCACCGGTAATATCGTTGTTGCTGATGAAACAAACGGGGAGGTTTCCTGTATGATCCGCATAACGGCCGTAATCTTTGGCTTTGTGCAATTCAACCAGTTTTTCAGGCACCTGAAATTCTTCATCGCTGGGATCCCACTTTTCAATGATGCCATCAATATAGGTAATTTCTTTATAATGCACTGCATCAGCAGGATCGTAACTTTGTACGGTACCGTATGTAAACCTCAGCGTGGAATTGGCATCGGGGTAGAATTTTTTATCGGGTTGAAATTCGCGCAACCCTGCAATGAATTTCCGTTCGTTAACATCAATATCATTCATCATACTAACATAACTCATTTGAGAACCCATGATTGATCCCATAACATTTTCAAATAATATCACCATGGGATCTTTTTCCATGGTTTTGGATTTTGGTTTATCCAGAAATTTGGATAAACGTTCTTTGTTTGTAAAAATGGAGTTTTCATAAACATCCTCAACAAATGCATCAATGTAATCCTCAATATTGTCTCCTTTATATTCATCAGGTAAATACGAGGTAAAGAATTCAATTTGCTTATCAGCTGAGAGTATGTTAACATAAGCTTTTAACTGGTTTCGCAAGATTTCTTTGTCCATTTCCGGATGATAATTTTCGTAATTTTCATCCAGTTTACCTTTCAATCGTTCTGTTGTGCTTTTTATATTGTCTTCATTCTCCTTTTTGTTTTCCAGCAGTTTTTTCAGCGCCTTGTATTCCTGGACGTACATTATTTTGTCACTTGATTGCATCAAGCCAAGAGATACAGCCACCATTTCTTCTGTCACCGGGCCAAAATCCTTGTAAAGTTCTTTCAGATTGGAAAGCACATCACCATACTTGTTTTTTCTGGTCTTATTTTCATCAAGCCATGCCTTAAATTTTTCCTGCAGTTGCTCGCGCTGCTTGATGGCATTGGTTTTTTTCAATGCTGTCATTTCTCCTTTAAACATTTTATGTGCATTGGCAAGTGAAGCATATTCATCTGTAATTGCCAGTCTTAATTCCTCATCTTCATTCATGAAATTATTCATCACATCAAGTTTTTTGGCAAGCAGATCAACGGCTGTCGGGTCAAAGGAGTTCATTTTGTATTCCATCCCGTATGAAGGAAGGTAACGTTCGGTTTGTCCGGGGAATCCCATGATCATGGTAAAATCACCCTCTTCCACTCCTTTAATTGATACCGGCAGGTGATGCAGGGGTTTATAGGGCACATTGTCTTCCTGATATTCATCTGTTGGATTGCCATCTTTTCCCATGTAAACCCGGAAAATTGAAAAATCACCGGTATGCCGTGGCCACATCCAGTTATCAGTATCACCGCCAAATTTACCTATGGATGAAGGGGGAGCTGCAACAAAACGCACATCACCAAATTCTTCATAAGTAAATAAGTAATATTCTCCACCCTTATACATTTCTTTTACATTGGCCTCGTATTGATTGTCTTTTTCGGCGTTATCCTCAATTTCTGCAATGTGTTTGTTTATGAGTTTATCCCGTTCGCTTTCCTTTGTGTCAAACGCAATGTCTTTCAAAACTTTATCAGTAACATCCTCAATTCTGACAACCCTTGTTACACTTACACCTGGTACGGGAATTTCCTCTTCCAGGCTTTTTGACCAGTATCCGTCATCAAGATAATTGGCTTCTGTGGATGACAAATTAGCAATGGCTTCGTATCCACAGTGATGGTTGGTAAACATAAGGCCTTTGTCAGAAACCATTTCCCCGGTGCAAAAACCTTGTCCGCCTTCTCCTACAAGCTGGAATATAGCATCTTTCAGACTTGAATTGTTAATACTGTAAATCTCTTCCGGACTGAGCTTCAAACCCAGTTTCTGCATATCCGTATAATTCATTTTGCTGATGTGGCCTGGTATCCACATGCCCTCGTCTGCCTTTGTCAGTGTGATAAAGACAAATAAAAACGCCAGGAGTACACTTAATCTTTTCATAGGTATTATTTTAATTATTAGTTGTGTTAAAAACATTTTTTAAAAATACATATTTAGATTATACGTTGATACTTTGAATCTTAAAATTTTTTTAAGTACTTTCGATTAATTTTTAAGATGCATAATATCAGTTTTTTATTTAATTATCAAAAACCAATATGAACATTATTGGAGCCTGAATTAATGATATTAAGTTATTAAATCTCAATTACAAATTGGCCAAAAACACTTTATTTCACCACCACATTGATGATTTTATTCGGCACAAAAATAAATTTTACCAGTTGTTTGCCGTCAATCCATTTTTGAGCTTTGGGGTGATTCATCACAGCTTTCCGGATATCATCTTTACTCATATCGTTTGGCACTTCAAATTTAAAACGCATTTTTCCGTTGAATGAAACAGGATACTCAAAACTGTTTTCAACAAGCAGTGAAGCGTCAAATACCGGAAATTCAGCATCTGCCACCGATCCTTTATTACCAAGCAAATGCCAAAGCTCATCTGCAAGATGCGGTGCAAAAGGAGCCAGCAGGATCACCATAGGCTCAAGTATTTCACGCTGATTGGCTTTTTGTTCTGAAAGCTCATTGGTTGTGATCATCAGGGTGGAAATGCAGGTGTTAAATGAAAAGCGTTCAATGTCCTCACTTACCTTTTTGATACAGGCATGCAGACTTTTCTTCGCTTTTTCACCTGCTTCTCCTTCCGTAACGGAAAATGCGTTGTTATCATGAAAAAGACGCCAGAATTTTTTCACAAAACGAAAAACACCTTCAATACCGTTGGTATCCCATGGCTTGTGAGACTCAATGGGACCCAAAAACATTTCGTACATACGCAGGGTATCAGCACCGTATTGTTGTATCAGGTCATCCGGATTCTGAACATTGTACTTTGATTTGGACATTTTTTCCACTTCCCATCCGCAGATGTACTTTCCATCTTCAAGCACAAATTCTGCTTCTTTGGCATCAGGCCGCCATTTTTTAAAAGCTTCGACATTAAGAATATCATTGTCAACAATGTTAACATCCACATGCTGCCTGATGGTATCATAAGATTTTCTCAGTCCGTAACTGACAAATTTATTTTCATTTTTCACTTTATAAACAAAATTCGAACGTCCCTGAATCATGCCCTGATTTATCAGCTTTTTAAATGGTTCTTCCTTCACAGACAGGCCAATATCAAATAAGAACTTGTTCCAGAAACGGGCGTAAATCAGGTGACCTGTGGCATGCTCGGCACCGCCCACATACAAGTCCACATCCTGCCAGTAGTTAACAGCCTCAGCAGAAAAATATCGCTCCTCATTGTGTGGGTCCATGTACCGGAGATAATACCCGCTTGAACCGGCAAAACCGGGCATGGTGTTGGTTTCCAATGGATGCCCTTCTTCTGTTTTCCAGTTTTCAGCCCTTGCCAGCGGCGGTTTGCCATCTTCTGTTGGCTGGTATTTGTCCACTTCCGGCAAATTAAGGGGTAATTTTTCTTCGGACAGGGTATGTGGAATGCCGTTTTTGTAATATACAGGGAAAGGTTCACCCCAATACCGCTGCCGGCTGAAAATGGCATCACGTAATTTGTAATTTACGCGGGCACGGCCGATATCCTGTGCTTCAAGATAATCAATCACTTTGCGGATGGCATCTTTTACTTTCATGCCGTTGATGAAATCCGAATTGATGAGGGTGCCCTCTGTGGAATCTTTGCTGTCTTCCCACTCATCTGTGTTCCCGGGTTTTTCCCCTTCAGGGACAACAACCTGTATGATGGGAATATCAAAATGACCGGCAAATTTGAAATCCCGGCTGTCGTGAGCCGGCACTGCCATGATAGCGCCGGTACCGTATCCCGAAAGCACGTAATCGGCTACCCAGATGGGAATTTTTTTTCTGTTCAGAGGGTTAATGCCATAAGCCCCGGTAAAAACACCGCTGATTTCTTTGGCTTCAGCCTGGCGATCACGTTCTGAACGTTTTTTTGCCATTTTAACGTAGCTACCAACATCAGCCTTTTGTTTAGCCGTCGTGATTTTATCAACCAGCTCATGTTCCGGAGCCAGCACCATGAACGTTGTGCCCCAGAGTGTATCCGGCCGTGTGGTAAACACTTCGATTTTTTCATCGTAGCCCTCAATACCAAAATCAACGGATGCACCCACCGACTTTCCTATCCAGTTTTTCTGCATTTCCTTCAGCGAATCGCTCCAGTTGATGGTATTAAGTCCCCGCAAAAGCCGTTCGACATAGGCGGTAATGCGCAATGACCATTGTTGCATGCGTTTCCTCTCCACGGGATGACCGCCGCGCTCCGAATACCCGTCTTTTACCTCATCGTTGGCAAGCACGGTGCCCAATTCAGGACACCAGTTTACCATGGTTTCGGAAAGGTAAGCCAGCCGGTAATGCATTAGAATGTCAGACCGCTCTTTGTTAGTCATGCCTTTCCATGCTTCAGCGCTGAAGGATTCATGAGCATCGTGGGCAGCATTAACAGCATCGCTGCCATGGTTTTCAAAATTGTTAACCAGCGCATTTACAGGGCGTGCTTTTTGTTGTGAAGTGTCGTACCAGTGATGAAACAGTTGAATGAAAGTCCATTGAGTCCATTTGTAATAGGATGGGTCACAGGTACGCACTTCCCGCGACCAGTCAAAACTGAAACCAAGCTGGTCAAGCTGTGTGCGGTAACGACGAATGTTCTTTTCAGTAGTGGTTGCCGGATGCGTTCCCGTTTGTATGGCATATTGTTCGGCAGGCAATCCATAAGCATCAAATCCCATGGGATGCAACACGTTAAATCCTTTCAGCCGTTTATACCGTGCGTAAATATCAGATGCAATGTATCCCAGCGGATGTCCAACATGCAACCCTGCCCCGGAAGGATACGGAAACATGTCGAGCACATAATATTTAGGTTTGCTCTCGTCTTCTGTCACTTTGTAAACCTGGTTTTCCCGCCAAACCTTCTGCCATTTTTTCTCAATATCGGTATAATCGTATTCCATAATATTTCTGTTCTGTCAAAGGAAATTTTTGACTGCGAAAATAGCAATTATTTGTGAAGCCGGAAAAACCATGTCAGGCGTTTTTCATTAAACAGAAACCTTTGTTTTGAACAGCCTGAACATGATTGCCTCAGGAAAGGATGTCTCTGCCTTTTCTTTACAACACTTCCCGTGCCTGTATGCCGACAAGCGTTAGACAGACTGGCCTGCTAACAGTCAGCTTTGCTACAGAACTAAAGAAAATATCCACGACCGTTTTGTTACTCTGAGAATATCAGCATATAAAAATTTGAGCGGAATTCTCCTAAATATAAAATTAAATTGTTTTAGTAGAAAATTTACATTTTATTTTAAAAATATTTGGCAGTCTAAATAATTATTTTATCTTTGTAGAATATAAATAATTCAGATAGAGAATCTGGATTATAACAACTTAATTTATTGTATAATTTAAAAAAGGAGATTATTATGACAAACAGTGGAAAAGTTTTATTAGGCGTATTGGCAGGAGCTGCTGCCGGAGTAATTACAGGAATTCTTGTTGCACCTGCCAGCGGAAAAGAAACAAGGGAAAATATTTCTTCCAAAACTGATGAATTGCTTACCAATTTGAAAGAATTCATGAGTAGAGAAAAGAAAGAAGAAAGCGAAAAAGCAGCGAAAGAAGCAGCAGGTCCAACTAAATCATCCAAAACTACAACCTAAAGTTCGGATGTGAAGTCCGCTGACATGCAGATTTAGTTAGAAATCCACCGTTTTACGGTGCTAACACCGTGTTGATTATTGGATTTTTACCTGCTAAGCAGACTTTTAATCCAGAACTTTCAGGTTTTGGATGTAAAATAATTATAGCCTGAATTAAAAGTTTACCATAAATATACTTAATTATATAGTTTTATTTATGGTGAGCTTTTAGTGAAAGGCTTAACCTTTTTAATGATTGCTTTATGCTGAAAAAAATTGAAGATTATATCAGTTCACGCATTTTATTGCTAAAAATTGAAGTAACTGAAAAAATCAGTGAGACCTTGTCAGTATTGTTCCGGCGAATCGTATTGTTTATGTTTGCTGGTTTTGTTGTTTTCTTTATTTCAATTGCACTTGCATTGTGGATTGGGAAACAGTGTGACTCGTATATTATTGGTTTTTTAGCACTGGCAGGTGTAAACCTTCTGCTTTTGGTTATTTTGTTCATTTTCCGGAAGCCATTGCTTGAAAAGCATATCAAAGACGAAGTGGTACGGACTGTATTTAAGGATACTGAAAAGCAGAAATAACAATGCTATGATAAACAATTATAAAGAACTAAAACTGGTAAAGCGGGAAATTAAACACCGCATTCACCAAACCGAACAAGGTTATATTCAGCAATACAATTTGATATCAACTTTCCTGGATTTAACCGGAACGCATAAAGGCAAAAAGAATGAAAAAAACAGAAAGCATGTTCATTGCCTCATTTTACATACTATAACAGAGTACATCAAAGAACAAAAATTCTTAAGTAAGTACAAAGAAGAATACAAAACACTGGTTGTACCGCTTGCATTGACCCTTATTTCATCCTTCCTCGTAAAAAAATTATAACGCCTCCATTTTTACTTTGTTTTCCCCGTTGATTAACGTATTTGCAAAAATGCCTGTTTTATACGGGCAGCTGGAACATCATTGCCTCCGGGACATATATCTCTGCCTTTGCTTGCTATCGTATATGCCTGTTTTTGCTATATTGCAGAACAGGAATAGAGACGTGCTGCCGTAAGTCTCTACTCTGCCTGTAGCGCAAAAAATAACAATGCAAAGCAGCAGGATATACGGCGCTGGTGGGCTGCAGCGCTATGGATTTTGCATTTTTTTTGGTAAAATCTGAATAATATATGCAAATCTGCACTGAGATTGCATATTTGCATAAATATGTGATTTTACTACCATTGATAACACAAATAATTCGCAATGATATTATTTTTGTGAATATGTAAATTAATTTATGTAAATTTGCATTGTAATTGCAAATCTGCATAAATATGATTGAAAGAAACATACAAAAACACTTGAAAAAAGTGTTGAGAAAATACCCGGTATTATCCCTGACAGGACCAAGGCAATCGGGAAAAACAACGCTATTGAAATCCTTGTTCAATGATTATGCATACCACAACCTTGAACGTCCTGATACAAGAGAACTCATTATGACTGACCCGGTAGGCTTACTTAAAAATCCACAAAAAGGCGTTGTTTTGGATGAGATACAAAACGTGCCTGAACTATTTAGCTATATACAAGCATTTTCAGATGAAAACAAAATCAACGGACAATACATTCTTTCCGGTTCTCAAAGTTTTTTATTAAACAATGCCATATCACAAAGTCTGGCCGGAAGAACAAGCATAAACAAATTATTTCCTTTTGATACTTCTGAATTAAGCGGATATATTGACAAATTGAGCACACAGGAACTGATATTGCAAGGCTTTTACCCGAGAATCTATGACCAGCAAATAGACCCGGATGATTATTATCCGGATTATGTACAAACCTACGTTGAAAGAGATATACGCACATTAAAACAGATAGGTGATCTCAATCTTTTTAACCGTTTTCTTAGTTTGTGTGCCGGAAGGGCAGGACAGATTCTGAATTACAGCTTACTTGCAAACGATACAGGCATATCAATAAATACTGCCAAATCATGGATTTCGCTGCTTGAAACCAGTTATGTCATATTCTTACTTCAGCCATTGTACAAAAACATGAATAAACGAATAATAAAATCACCTAAACTATATTTTTATGATACCGGATTGCTGTCCTCTCTGCTAAAGATACGAGATGCGCATAATCTCAGAAACCATTATCTGTATGGCAGTATTTTTGAAAATTTTGTTATAACCGATATTTTAAAAAATAACTATCATAAAGGAATAAAACCCAACATGTATTTCTGGAGAGAATCCAACGGTACTGAAATTGATCTGCTTATTGAAGTAAACAGCGTAAAAACACTGGCAGTGGAAATAAAAAGCGCTGCAACTTTTAACAAGGATTTTATCAAAAACCTCAACCGTTTTCCCAATAAAATAGACAACGCTAACATTGAAAAACACCTCATTTTCGACGGGGATACCAAAGGTAAAATAAAAGATATTTATTTTGGTTCGTGGAGGTCATATTACTTTTAAAACCCCTGTTTCTTTTAATAAATTTAATTAATTGGTTCTACTGCAAACTTAGTGGAAAACCAAAAATATCTAAAGGTAAAAATTTATGTGATTTTAATTATTCGTTTTAATATTCTTTAATCCATTAAATGATGAGTACATCCTAAAAAAAAATGCCACCAAAGCACCAAAGCTCTAAATCCCACAAAACACAGATT
>CAZTNS010000054.1:0-19773 GCA_964615585.1 uncultured Bacteroidales bacterium
TCTGCGTCTCTGCGTCTCCGCGGTGAAAATTTTGTGCATCTGTTTTTTAATTTAGCACTGAGTAGTTACAAGTCTTTGATGTATTGGCGAATCCGTTCCATGCCGGTCAGCATGTCCTGAAGATACATTGTGTATGTTCTGTCTTTCTTTTTCAAGCTACACGTATTTTACGTTATTCAGAATTTTGTCTCGAATTTGTTCTTTCAAGGCCTTTTTGGTTACCAGGTCAATTTTCCGGTTAAACACTTTTTCAAGATAGAGTTCCAGCGTAAAAAACCGCCAGCCAATGGGTTTTTCGAGTTCTACAAGAATATCAATATCACTTTCGTCAGTCTGGGTGTTGTCTGCAAACGAACCAAACAAACCAATTTTCCTGACGGAATATTCCTGATGAAGCCAGGGCTTCAGTTCATTCAGTTTCGATATGATGTCTTCTCGTTTTGTCATATTTCAAAGATAGCAATTTTTAAGTTAATGATGTCTGTTTTCTTTCTAACATGGGGCACAACTCGTTTACACCCACACCTTAATTATTCGCAACCATTTAAAATTACCTTTTTTTCTGTTCTCACCAGCCATGTTGGCTTGCATGCACCGGGTTTTATTAGAATCATCACACAAATATATGAAAAAAATGGGGTAACTAAGGCATTTACAAGGAAAGCTTTCAACAAATTATTCACATCCAGGGATTGCATGGGCAAAGAAAACGCATCGCCGGTATGGGCGGAGTCAAAACCTTCCGGCTTCCATCGCTGCTAAGTGGGCACTGCTGAAATCACCCAAAACTGCCTTAATACCGCATAGATATGTCAATGTATGTAGTTAAAGCCCATTGCATAGTGAAGGATTTATTGGGGTAAACGACTGTTAGCAACTGACCGTTTCAGGATAACAAGCACTGAAATATTAAAAACTGCCCGTAAAATTATTTCTTAATCAACTTATCTGTTGCCAGCACCTTTTTTCCTTCACTTACTTTCACAAAGTAGATTCCCTTAGTTAAAGCAGAGAGATCTAAACTTGTTTCCAAGGAAGAAAAAGATGAACGAAGAATTGTCTGGCCTAGAGAGTTGAATACCTCCACCTCTTTAGTCCCCAGTTCCAGAACCGGAAGTTCTATTCTTAGAACATCCTCTACTGGATTAGGATAAATACTTAGACTAGATGATATCTCTTCTTCGGATGATGATCCTCCTATCAGCATTTCGACAATAATGCCCTTTTCTCCTACCAAGAAAACTCTGTCCTCCCAAACTGATGCATCTCTGAATTTTCCTCCAGAATAGATGTTTTCCTCGGTTCCATTCTCAATATCAATGTGTAGCAAGCCCTTCCAACCAGTAATAAAAACGTTATTATTATCTATGGCAAAGATAGATGTATTATAATAAGCGCCCTGCCCTTCTGAATAAAGCCTAATGTCTTCCATAGTCTCCTCTTCATCGTTCCACTGATAAACATCGGAATCTATAGTTATGAAGAAAATATTATCATCATAACTGTAGATGCCCCTAGGGATGCCTCGGTCAGAGGGAAAAGTGTGGAGTAAGGTTAGTTCTTGTTCGATATCGTTATAACGATATAGGTAACTAGCTTCTCCGGGGGTCCAAGCCATTAGAAGAATGTTAGTTGGATCTTTAACCCAGATATCCGTATACCAAAGATCAAAATCAGACTTTCTTTTCACGAAACTACTGCCATCATAAAACCATATTTCACCATAATCATCGTTTGTTTTTTGGCAAAAATAGGTAATATTTTCTGATTGGACAAATATATCTCTCAATCCATCAATTCCTTCAGGCTTATTGATTATTTGCCAAGTCTTAGTATTATCATTCCAGCGATAGAAAGGCTCATGATTGCTAATCTGTAAAACATAGAGACTCCCATCTAATTTTTCTATACCGGAAACAATTCCTTGACTAGAAGGGCTGAGCTTATTCCAATCGCTTCCATCATAATATAAATTAAGCTGAGAACTCCCCGCAAAGGCCTGATCACCCAACAACAAAACATGGCCAATTATTTCTTCATTGTTATCAGGATTTTCCATTTCCTGAAAATTAAAGTCTTGGGCATTTGCAATAAAGCAGCCGAAGACAAAAACTAATACTGCTAAAACTATTTTTTTCATAATTTTTTCCTCCTATATATTTTTGGTTTAATTATTTGTTTGTTTTCAATCAAAAAGTCCCTGTTTTATCAATGTTTTACAAAACATCCCATTTTCGGGGCTTATTTTGCATCCCAAATTCGAGACTTTTCTTTTCTCCAAATCCGGGACTTTGTATATGTTGTGTTCTTTCATAATTTTGTTGTTAAAAAGTTCATTATTACATTTGCTTCTATCTCCATTTTTGAAAAACCAAATAATTTTTTGCCCAAATCTTTGAGTGATGCACCAATATGATACACCTGTTTTTTATCAATAATTAAAAAGCGGTCGTGGGCATTTTTGTCAACTTTGATTTCAATGGGTGGATATTGTTTGTTGTGTTTTTCGAGGTCGGTTTTGAGTGTTTTGGTTAAATTTGCTGTGTAAATTTTCACATCCACGTTCTCTTTTCTTTTGAGCAACAAATTCAGTACCGTTTCATCAAGGTAATTATCAACAAGAATCAATGATTTTTCAGCCGATTTAACGAGTTCAGATACAAATACCCACGCATCGAAAATCTGTCCGTTGAAAAAGATGCCTTGTTTAGGTCTAATGCTTTTATCTTCGAGAGCATTTAAAACATGGTCGATCTTTAAGTCGGTTTGTAATTGTTTTTGTTCAACATTTTCAATTCGTTGAAAAACCGAAGCATTATGAATCATAAATTTTCGCATTTCCACAAAAGCCCTTATAATTGTAATATAAACTCTGACAGCAACATCGCTTTTTAAAATACCGGATAATGAAGAAACGCCTTGTTCAGTAAACACAAAAGGCAGTGTCCTCCGTCCGCCCCAACTTGCTATCGCATTTTGCGATTTCAAGTTTTGCCATTCAGATTCTGACAACTGAAACATAAAATCATCCGGAAAGCGTTCAATGTTTCTTTTTACTTGCTCATTGATTCTTCCTGTAGTAACCTGATACATATCAGCCAAATCGCTGTCCAATATAACTTGCATACCTCGAATTGTGAAAATTCTATTTTGAATATTTTTTGACGTTATTATTGATTTTTCAGTTGTCATAAAGTATTAGAGTGGTTACACATTTATTATTTTTTCAAAAATAACAAAAATATTTATCATTTACAGACTTCTTAAAAACAATAAATCTGTTATTGTAAAACTATACAATATTTAGTGGAATTTTAAGATTTTGTGTTTTGGTGGCGAGAAAAATATGCCACTAAAGCACCAAAACACTAAATTCCACTAAAGTAATGAAAAGTAAAATGTGTAGTTTTATTTTTAAGTGCTGATTACTTACCATTTAGCACAGGCGTAATAAAATTTTTTAAGAAGTCTGCATTTATTAAAAGTTTTCGTTATATATTTATATACATGCATGGTGTCTGTTTCAAAATAATCTTTTTCGTCAAACCAGGCAAGTTTTATTTTTGCGGTTCTACTGCAAACTTAGCCGTTAAAAATTAAACCATTAATGCCGAATGAAATTAGGAATTGATAAGCATACGCTCAATAATGTACATTTTAATGTCAGGGCTACAAGCCCATTTTTATCTTTCAGATGCTTACCATCCCGTTCTGAAGAAAGGGGTTAGTAGCTAGAAAAACTTCCATCCCCTGTCTTCGGACTTCGGTCTTCGGTCTTCCAACGTCCTTTTCACCGTAATCAGCCCCATACGAAACCCATCCGGAAAACCGGCCACAAAAATTTGCAGGGTTGAAAAAAATCCGGCATCTTTGAAGCAAAGAAGAAGGAATTATGGAAATGTCAAATTACCCGTCGGTTTTGCTTGAACAGGCTGTGAATGAATTCAGTAAATTTCCCGGCATAGGTAAACGGACAGCGCTCAGGCTTGTATTGTTTCTGCTCAACCAGGATAAATCAGAGATTGAACATTTCAGTAAAGTCATTGATGAACTGGGAAAAAACCTGAAATTTTGTTCCATCTGCCATAACATATCAGATACGGAGGTATGCAACATTTGTTCAAACCAAAAACGCGATCACAGCACCATCTGTGTGGTAGAAAACGTCAGGGATGTGATGGCCATTGAAAACACGCAGCAATACCAGGGAGTGTATCATGTCCTTGGTGGCATCATTTCCCCCATGGACGGCATTGGCCCCGGCGATTTGCATATCCATTCACTGACAGAGCGGGCATCCGGAAACGACATCAAAGAAATCATCCTTGCCTTACCCACCACCATGGAAGGCGATACCACATCGTTTTACCTCTACCGCAAGCTGGCCGATTACGATGTGGATATCACCAGCATTGCCCGTGGCGTGGCTGTTGGCGATGAGCTGCAATACGCCGATGAAATCACACTCGGACGCTCCATTGTGAACCGGGTGGCTTTTAAGGCAAATGGGTGATGAAGGCGGAAGTCGGGAGACGGACTTCGGACTTCCCAAAAAATTATATATCTTTGAAAGCATTGATAATTAAAAATTCAACATCATGATAAAGGACCTTAATTCCATTTATTCCCACAGCGCTCAAGGCATGCAGCGCTCAGCTATCCGTGAAATTCTTAAATTAACACAACAACCTGACATTATCTCCTTTGCCGGGGGATTGCCTTCACCCGAAAGCTTTCCGGTGGATGACATCAAAGAAGTCAGCAATGAGGTGTTGAATAAAAACGGCACCACTGCCCTCCAGTATGGCACCACAGAGGGATATCAACCCCTGCGTGAACAAATTCTCAAAAGGTATAAAAAAGAAGAACTGAAGGTGGAACTCGACAATTTGATCATCACAACCTCCTCACAGCAGGGGCTCGACCTGCTTGGAAAAATTTTCATCAACCGCGGGGATAAAATTGTGTGCGGACTCCCCTCCTACCTTGGTGGCCTCAGTGCGTTCCGGACTTATGGCGCAGACCTCGAAGGCATCAAATTTGACAAACACGGCATGCGCAGCGACAAGCTTGAAGAAAAGCTAAAAACCCTCACTGAGCAGGGCAATAAGCCTAAGTTCATATACGTGATTCCCGATTTCCAAAACCCGGCAGGCATTACCATGCCGGAATTCCGCCGTCGTGAGATCATTGACCTGGCACACAAATACGATGTGCTGATCGTTGAAGACAGCCCTTACCGTGAATTGCGCTTTGAAGGAAAACCACAACCAATGATGTATCACATGGACGGGACAGGCCATGTCATCACACTGGGTACTTTTTCAAAAATTCTGGCCCCCGGGTTCCGCATTGGCTGGGTGTTGGCTGCGCCTGAAATTGCCGATAAATTTGTGGTTGCCAAACAGTCTTCAGACCTTTGCACCCCGCCTTTTGTGCAAATGATAGCAGCCAAGTACATGGAAAAAGGATACCTTGAAAAGAACCTAAAAAACACCATTGAATCTTACCGGATTAAACGCGATACCATGCTGGAAGGGTTCCGCACTCACATGCCCGATGGTGTCACCTGGACTGAACCTGAAGGAGGCTTGTTTTTGTTCCTTTACATGCCTGACCACATGGATGCAGAAAGTATTTTTGAGAAAGCCATTGAGAAAAAGGTGGCTTATGTGTTGGGAAGCGTTTTCCACTGCGATGGCAGCGGCAAAAATACCATGAGGCTCAATTTTTCTTTCCCCACGCTGGAGCAAAACAAAGAAGGCGTTAAAAAACTGGCTGACCTGATAAAAGAAAACATGTAAACAACCTGCCTGTGAAGCAGGAAATTACAAAAAACAAGCATCAAATTACAAACAAATTACAAAATTCAAGCAACAAACAACAAACAGGGAACGTAATGTCAAATGAAATATGAGTCATTAAATCATGCTTAAACTGTCGGTAATAATTGTCAATTATAACGTAAAGCATTTTCTTGAGCAATGCCTGCATTCCGTGTTTAAAGCCATTCAGGATATTGATGCAGAAGTGTTTGTTGTTGACAACAATTCAGTTGACGGCTCACCACAGATGGTAAAAAAGAAATTTCCGGACGTAAAACTCATCGTCAACAAAGAAAACCATGGTTTTTCGCGTGCCAACAACCAGGGCATAAAAAAAGCCTCAGGGGAGTACATCTTGCTTTTGAATCCGGATACCGTCGTTGAAGAAGACAGTTTTTCAAAAATCATCGAATACACCGACAGGCATCCCGATGTAGGCGGCCTGGGGGTGAAAATGATTGACGGGAAAGGCAATTTTCTGCCCGAAAGCAAGCGTGGCCTGCCAACCCCTGAAGTGGCTTTTTACAAAATATTCAGCCTGTCACGCCTGTTTCCAAAGTCTAAACGCTTTGGGAAATATCATTTATCCTACCTGGACAAAAACAAAATTCACGAGGTGGATATTTTATCCGGGGCCTTTATGTGGTTGCGCAAAGAAGCGCTCGACAAAACAGGGCTTCTTGACGAAGACTTTTTTATGTATGGCGAGGATATTGACCTGTCGTACCGTATCCAACAGGCCGGTTATAAAAACGTATATTTCCCTGAAACCACCATCATCCATTACAAAGGTGAAAGCACCAAAAAAGGCAGCATCAATTACGTACGGATTTTTTATAAGGCCATGATCATTTTTGCCCAAAAGCACTTCACGCAGAAAAGGGCACGGCTTTATGCCAATTTAATCAACACAGCCATCTATTTCAGGGCCGGCCTGGCTATATTGGTACGCTTTTTTAAAAGACTGTTTAATCCGTTGATAGATGCCCTGGTTATTTGGAGTGGTTTTTTGTTGATAACACCGTGGTGGGAATCCTTTAAGTTTCACAAACCGGATTATTACCCGGAAAATTTTTTCATCACCCTTGTACCTGCATACATTTTACTCTGGCTGATCAGCATTTTTTTAAGCGGCGGATACGATAAGCCAACGCGCATCATAAAACTTATCCGTGGCATCATAGCGGGTTCTTTTCTGATATTGGTTATCTACTCACTTCTTCCTGAGTCGTACCGTTTTTCAAGGGCGCTGATACTCCTGGGGTCAGCATGGACACTGATTACGATTCCTCTTGTCAGGACAGCCGGTACTGCCCTTAACATCCCCGGATTTCATGTTTATTCACGCCGCCGGAAACGGGTTGTTGTGGTAGGAAAGGAAAAAGAAATTGAGCGAGTGGAAAATTTGCTGGAGAAATCCAATATCAACCACAAACTCGTGGGCAACGTAAGCCCTGAGGCCAACTATTCAAATGGATTATACCTTGGAAACATAAATCAACTGGACGAAATCATCAACATCCATAAAGTGGATGAAATCATTTTTTGTGCCCGCGACATAAGCTCACAGGACATCATATCCACCATGCTGTCGTTGTCCGGCACAAAAGCGGCATTTAAAATTGCATCGCCCGATGGCATATCCGTCATCGGAAGCAACAGCATCAACACAGCCGGCGATCTTTATACCCTTCAGTTAAATACCATCAGCACGCCTGAAAACAAACGCAAAAAACGCATAGTGGATATTGCGGTTAGCCTTGTTGTCATTGCCTTTTTGCCGGTGTTTATGGTCATCACACGAAGCGTTTGGGGCATCATTCGCAACGCATTTCTTGTGCTGGCAGGAACAAGGTCATGGGTAGGGTATTCATACACCGAGGATCAGGATGATTACCGCATCCCTGTGATAAAAAGAGGCATTCTAACCACGGCATCGCCATACATTAAACATGATTTAAATAACACTGAAAAAGCCCGGCTTAACCTGAATTATGCCAGGGATTATCAAATACAGCAGGATTTAATTATCATTTTCAGATCCTTAACACGCATGGGACAATGAAGCACAACAACATACATATCAGAGCCATAGAACCCGGAGACATAGATTTTTTGTATGCCTGTGAAAACGACCCGGATGTGTGGCATGTGAGCAATACCCATTTGCCTTTTTCAAAACACATACTCCGGCGTTACATTGAGCATGCACAGGAAGATATTTTCCTGGCAGGGCAGGTACGGTTCATCATCGCTGACAATGAAAACAATTCCCCCTGTGGGATGCTTGATTTTTTTGATTTTGACCCCTTTCACCGACGCGCAGGCATTGGCATCATTATCTGCAAAGAAAAGCGCAACAAAGGCTATGCTAAGGAAGCACTCAGCCTGGGCATAAACTATGCTTTTGAATACCTGAACCTGCATCAGTTGTTCTGTAACATCAGCGCATCAAACAACGCCAGCCGTCATCTGTTTGAATCTGCCGGATTTAAACAATGTGGCATCAAAAAAGATTGGTTGATAAGGAAAGCAGGTTTCGAGGATGAATTGATGTATCAGCTTATCAATCCCGCTGAGTAACCAACCGGTATTCCTTATAAGCACGCTGCCAGATATCCCAGGCTCTATCTGCCTGTTCTGTCAACATATCAAAGCCATTTCTGACCATGGCTCCCTGTTTTTCACAGGCGTTCAGGAAAGCTGTTTTCCTGGGATTATAAATCAAATCGATAACGATGTGCTGATCTGAAATATACCGGTAAGGAATGGGTGGTTTTTCACTGCTCCGTGGGTACATTCCAACCGGGGTACAATTAATCACAAGCGGGTGGGTTATCAGCACTTCTTTATTGATTTCATCATACCTGATCTGATCGTCGTACATGGGATCGCGGGAGGCTGTCAGGCAACGTACACCTTGCAATTTCAAGGCATAACGTACTGTGCGGGACGACCCGCCTGAGCCAAGGATTAAGGCTTTTTCAGGCAATTTTATGCCCCTTAAAAGTGTATACACACCTAAGACATCGGTGTTATAGCCTTTAAGCAATATCTTATCTTTTAAATTTAATATAGTCACCGTATTGACAGCGCCAATGCTCATGGCCACCGGGTCTAAATCATCCAGGTAGGGTATAACCAATTCCTTATATGGGGTTGTCACGTTAATGCCGAATAAATTGGGATGGGATGCAAGTATTCTGGGTAAACGCTGAATTTCCGAGATGGGAAACATGTGGTATTTTACATCACTGATGTTTTCATTTTCAAACATTTTTTCAAAATATGTTTTTGAAAAAGCATGATCCAGCGGGTACCCTATTAATCCATATTCTCTCAAATCTGAGATTTTTTTATTGCGTTGCAAATATAAGAGAATAGATTCAAAAACAAATTATGTGACCACTCAAAAAAGTCTGAAAATTAATAAATGTCATCAAAACACCATAGCGCTAAATTGCACAAAAGTTTGTAAATCTATTGGTTCAGACTTCATAAAAACAGACTTCTTAAAAACAATAAATCTGTTATTGTAAAACTATACAATATTTAGTGGAATTTTAAGATTTTGTGTTTTGGTGGCGAGAAAAATATGCCACTAAAGCACCAAAACACTAAATTCCACTAAAGTAATGAAAAGTAAAATGTGTAGTTTTATTTTTAAGTGCTGATTAATTACCATTTAGCACAGGTGTAATAAAAATTTTTAAGAAGTCTGTAAAAAACAGTAAATTTCAGATATAAAATTGCACATGTTGTTTATCCCTGCAAAAATTGCTTCCCGCATTTTTAATAACACACTACTGACGGTAAGTTAACGAATTTTTAAGGGTTATATTAGAACACAGATAACACAGATTGGACGGATTTGCACAGATTATTCTTGTTGTTCATCAATTTGCCTGCTCTGAATCAACATCTTTTATCCGTGATTATCCGTTGCATCTGCGTTATCCGTGTTCATCTTTTTATAAATCTTCTAAAAAAGGAATTGTGTGGTTTTATTTACCAAAGAGATTATAACAGCCTTTATATTTGCACAATATAATTTAATGACCGTTTTAGCAAGAAGAATTTTTTAAGAAGTCTGTAGTTAGTTTTTGGTGGAATTTTGTGCTTTGGTGTATTAGTGGCAAAAAATGATTTTTTAGAGTGGAGTCAATTATGAAAGGGATAACCTAAGAACACAGCTTCATCCCAGGTATATCAAAACATGAAGGCTTTTGCCGTGCAAAAATTCATTTTCGGATGTTTATTTTTCTGAAATTATCTTATATTTGACGGTGAATAAAAAACACATGTATGTTATGAAAAAATTAAACTTGTTTGTGCTTCTTTTAATTGGTGTAATGTGTGGAAAATCCATCATGGCGCAGGATCAAATCATAAAACTTGATTTAGCTAATCTGTCGTTGGGAGAAATACGGTTGAATTACGAATACGTTATCAATGAAAACCAGTCGGTGCTGCTGAAAACCGGCGGGATGATCCCACACAAAATACCATCAGCAATTTATGATCCATCAAATGTGGAAGCCGAATATGGTGGAGAATCTGATTTAAAAAGCACCATGGGTGCTTTTAACATTGCTTTAGAGTACCGGTTTTATCCCAGCTCCCCGGCACCAAATGCATTTTACATTGCGCCTTATTTCCGGTATTCAAAATACAATTTCAGTACTTCCGTGCTCTATGAAGATGAGCTGACCGAATCTGAATATCAGGATATGGAGCCCGATGCACAGGACCATGCGGAACCCCTGGACAATGGCAACTATAACATGAAGGGTCATGGTTTGTTCAGTGGCGACTTTACACGTGTTGGCGGTGGTGTGGCATTTGGATACCAGTGGATATTTGACAATAACCTAAGCCTCGACTGGACCATCATCGGGCTTGGTGTGGAAAGCTGGAACATAGGCCTCAAAGCCAAAAATGTAACGGACGGCTATGACCCTGACCTGGAACAATGGACAGAAGACATTGAAAACGAATCGGATGATTTCTTCATGTTCGGGGAAAAAATTGATGTCACTACTCAACCGGATCATGTGAAAGTTGAAGTTCCGCTCATAATGCCAAGCATTTACGGCGGTATCAGCATTGGGTATGCATTTTAATGTACGGGCAATAAGAAATCATACAATCCCGTCAGTGCAATAATCTTTACGGGAACAGGTTTTGCAGTATTTTCCCATCCACACCTCATCAAATTGTTTCATGGCTGATTCTACAATGGCCGGTTCATCCGTAAAAATACCGGCTTCAACGTTTCTTCTGTCCTGTGATTTTGCTCCCATCCCCGCTCCTGTTATGTTGGCTGATCCAATATATACCTGTTCCATATCAATAATGATCAGTTTAAAATGCACGCGTGGGCACAACATGCGCTCAAGGTTTTTTATCACTGCAGGGTATTTATCAAAATCTTTTCTGAAATTCGGTCCGGGTTCCTTTGCATGGATTATCCTCACAGAAACATTCCGTTTCAATGCATCTGACAACACCTTTAAATAAGGGACATACACCGATTTATATTTCACATGCATATCTTTAATATCGGCTGTGCCAATCCAAAGTAAGTTTTTGGCGTTAAAACTCGCTTTCAACACCTGGTTATAATGGTCAATGTCAGAAATGTATTGTAGCATTACGATATCAAAATTATTAAATTTCTGATACAATTCAACTTGAATAATAAAAAAATGCATTGCCTCAATTTTATTATTTTTGCTAACTTTACAAGTAATTATGTACCTATAAAACTTAAATTACGTTGATGTTATGAAAAAACATATCCTTGTTTTGACATTTTTAATTGTTAGTATTACTACATTATTTTCTCAACACATTTATGAAAACTCGCAGGACGGAAAATTGTTTTTTAAAATAAAGGATGATGTCCGGGTTTTGATGCCGGCAAAAAACAACAACATTGATATTTCGGAGGTAAAATTTCTGTCGGGAATTATTAATGCCCATCAAATAACATCGGTAGAAAAAGCCTTTGAACTAAAGGGAGGAAGCAACAAACTAAACCGGATTTACCTAATGCAATTTGCTGACCACGCACAAATTGATAACATTATCCGCGATCTCGAAGGCATTGATAATGTAGTGGAATATGCCGAACGGGTACCTTTACCCAAACCATTTTACACCCCGGATGATCCGTTTTACACGTCAACGGAGTGGGGATACAATTGGAATTGGTACCTTGATGTTATCAATGCAGAGGATGCCTGGGACATTTCTACCGGTGATGTCAACATCAATGTGGCAGTAGTGGACAATGCCATTTGGGCCGATCACCCTGACCTGACCAACAAAGTGGTTGCACAATACAATGCCGTTACAGATACCGAAGGCAATTCCAATCCGCCAACCTCCGTCACCCAGGACGATTCTGAAACAGCCTATGAATGGTCGCACGGTACACATTGTGCAGGGCTTGTGGGTGCAGAAACGGACAACAACCTGGGGACAGCATCCATAGGATACAACGTGAGCCTTATGACAGCAAGGGGTGCTGAAGACAACGGAGATTTAACTCATACTGCCTACGGTGTACAATGGGCTGCCAATAACGGTGCAGATGTTATCAGCATGTCTTATGGCAGTTCATCATACAGTGCCTCAATGGAGCAATTTTTTCAGGACATTAAAAACGCCGGGATTGTCCTTGTTGCGGCTGCCGGAAACGATGGAGTTTCCACCGAGCATTACCCTGCTGCTTATTCATCTGTCATTGCTGTCGGAGCCAGTGATGCTGACGATCAGTTGTCTTCCTTTTCACAATACGGATCGTGGGTGGACATTGCTGCGCCGGGTGGTTTTTCCCCTTCCGGGGATGAAACCAACCGGATAAGCTTAACCAGCACCACCTATTGTGAAGCTTATGCAGCAGGCTCTGTGCCTATGTTTACCGGTGAATATTATGACATCATGCAGGGGACATCAATGGCCTGTCCTGTTGCAGCAGGGCTTGTCGGACTAATGGTCTCACTGAATCCCGGCCTGACACCAGATGAAGTGCTTTCATGCCTTCAAACAACAGCAGACCCTTTGACAGGTGGAAATTCTATCAGTCCCGACGGTGGCAGAATAAATGCACTTGAAGCTATGGAATGTGTTTTAAGCACACTCAATGTGCCACCGGTTGCTGATTTCTCTGCAGTTCCCACTACCCTCACAGTGGGAAACACTGTGACTTTCACTGAATCGTGCACAGGTACCGTGGATTCAATGCACTGGAATTTCCCTGGTGGATCACCTTCCAGCGCTACAGGAAGCGGGCCTCATGATGTCCAGTATGATACCGTTGGTCAATATGATGTATCGCTTACAGCGTATAATGCTTACGGTTCCGATACCGAAACTAAAAATGCTTACATTGACGTAGTAGAAGTTTCCACTGAATGCGATACACTGAGTAATATTCATGATGATGATACACTTACTTACTATACAACGGCAGAAGGATATGTCTCCGGCCATAATGAGTATGATTTTGAAGAATTTGCTGAGTATTTTTCCGCATCTCCGGCTTACAACATGACCGGCATTGTGATTGCCGTAGCAAAAGCAGATGCACTTTCTGCAGATCCTAAAATAACACTTAAAGTTTGGGATGACGACAGCGGAGAACCAGGCAATGAACTTTATTCTGAGGATGTTGACATTTCATCACTGACAGCAGGATCATACAACTCACTGGATTTCCAGAATGAAGTGGCTGTGCCTGCAGAATTTTATGTTGGGTATCAAATTTATTACAATTCACCACAGGATACATTTGCTGTATATATGGCAAAAGACAGGGGTGACAGTTCGCCCTACAGCTCTACAGCTTACACAACATATAATTCAGCATGGCAAAACCTTGACGATCTTTTTTCCGGTTCAGGTGGTTTAAACACCGCTTATGTTATCTACCCTGTTTTTTGTCCGCCTGCACCTACTGCAGACTTCACCGCAGATCAGTATGAAGGCTGTGATTCATTGTTGGTATCGTTCACTGACCAAAGCTCTTCTAACACAAACTCCTGGTATTGGGATTTTGATGACGGAGACACCTCCACTTTGCAAAATCCTGATCATAGTTTTGAAACGCCCGGCACATATCATGTGACACTAATTGCATCTAACGACGGAGGATCTAACAGCCATACCGATACCATACTTGTATATGCTTCGCCGTCATGTGATCTTGGTCCGGATATTAGCCTGTGTACAGATGAAACACCTGTTCCCCTTGATCCCGGTTATGATCCTGATTATGATTATCAATGGACAGGGGGATCGACTACCCCTTCACTTTTGGTTGATACTTCCGGAACCTATCAGGTCACCGTTACAAATAACATGTGTTCAGCCACAGATGAAATCAATGTAACAGTTCAGCCCTTGACAGAAATCACACAACAACCTGAAAACAATGACATGTGTATGTTTGAAGACCATACCCTTACCATTGCAGCTCAAGGCATAAATCTAACCTACCAGTGGCAAAAAGACGGGACTGATATTCCAGGAGCTACATCAGGTACATACACAATTAACAACGCTGACCTTGCCGATGAAGGGGATTACAACTGTATCGTATCAGGCACCTGCGACACCGTTAGTTCAGATACCGTGAGCCTGATCATTGGAACCACCACACAAATCACATCCCAACCTTCAGGAACAACTATATGTGAAGGAAATAACCATACATTTTCGATTACCGCTGCCGGCAGTAATATGTCATACCAATGGAAAAAAGACGGTGTGGATGTGGGAACAAATGATCCATCACTGACAATCAATAACATTACACTTGCTGATGCAGGGGATTACACATGCGTGGCATCAGGAGATTGCGGAACAGAAACTTCTGATCCGGCAAGCCTTGTAGTCACTCCATTGACACAAATCACCGATCAACCGGATGATGCAATTGCCTGCCAGGGAGAGAATCACAGTTTCATCCTCACAGCTTCAGGCGACAACCTTACTTACCAATGGCAAAAAGATGGCATCAATATATCAAGTGCAACAAGTGATTTATATACAATATCCGGTATTGACATTGCTGATGAAGGTAATTATAACTGTATTGTTGAAGGCACATGTGGGACAGCCGGTTCTGATACTGTTGCCCTGACAATTGGAGAGACAACACAGATCACATCCCAACCCACCGGCGCCTCTCTGTGTGAAGGATATAATCACACTTTCTCTGTTACAGCTACGGGAAGTAATTTGTCATACCAATGGAAAAAAGATGGTGTGGATGTGGGAACAGATGATCCATCCTTGTCAATAAACAGCGTAACTCTTGCAAATTCTGGGATATATGCATGTGTTGTTACGGGTGATTGTGGAGTAATAACCTCTGACACTGCCATGCTTACAGTTACTCCGGAAACACAGATCACCTCCCAACCGGAAAATATGGGTGTATGTGAGGGCGATGATCATACTTTCAGCGTAAATACTACCGGAGAAAACCTGACATATCAGTGGCAAAAAGATAACGTCGATATCACAAATGCAACAAGTGATACATATACAATCACCGGTATTGACATTGGAGATGAAGGGACTTATCACTGTATTGTTGAAGGCACCTGCGGGACAGCCGGTTCTGATACTGTTGCCCTGACAGTTGGAGATGCAACACAGATCACGTCACAACCATCAAATACAACTGTTTGTGAAGGGGATAATCACACATTTTCTTTATCTGCAACCGGTAGCAATTTATCTTATCAGTGGAAAAAAGATGGTGTGGATGTAGGCACAAATGCTCATGAATTGACTATAAACAACGTAACCATGAATGATGTAGGCATTTATACATGTGTAATAACAGGTAATTGTGGAGAAGTAACTTCGGATATGTGCATGATGGGTGTGAATACCATACCCGATGCTTCAATTGATTCAACAGATCCGTTATGTACCCAGGATAGCCCCGTAGATCTTACTGCAACTCCAACAGGAGGCACCTGGAGCGGAAACGGGGTTTCGGGAAACAGTTTTTCCCCTGAAATTGCCGGCATTGGTCACCATCAGATTTATTATGAGGTTGTAAATGGTGTTTGTTCTGATACAGATTCAATAATCATCCTGGTTGGTAGTCAGCCGGTAATTGATACCAACATTGTGAATGCATCTTCATCCGGAGCTTCAGACGGTTCGGCCATTGCTAGTGCCAATGGAGGGGTTGAGCCATACAGCTACTTATGGTCAAATGGTGATAACGACAGCATCATGGATAATATACCTGCCGGAACATACAGCCTCACTGTTACTGATTATGCAGAATGTGAAACCATTATGGACTCCATCGTGATTGATTTTCCTGATGTTATATCTGACAACAATACAGGGATATTAATCTACCCCAACCCTGCTGACAATGAAATTTTTATCAATACCGGAAACATGCATACCGGTAACATTAAGATGCTTAATGTTCTGGGACAAATCATCATTCAAAAACCATTCAACACAAATTCATTCCGGCTTGATATCAGCGATATAAATTCCGGCATGTATTTCATCAGAATTTATAATGAGGAAGTTGAATATCTCAGGAAAATTAAAATACATTAGCATTATTGATGGTTCTATCACGAATTTAATGGATAAGTTTAAATTAGCGGTTCTACTGCAAACTTAGTGGAAAACCAGAAATATCTGAAAGTGAAAATTTATGTAATTTTACTTATTCTTTATGATTTTCTCTAATCCATTCAATGATTAACCAGAAGGTTTTTATGGCTAATTCTATGTGAATTCCTATGTGTTCTACTGTGCCTATTGTGGTTCCAACCTGAGATGTTTCCAAATTTTTGAACCACAGTAGGTCACATAGGCCCACATAGAAAAGCTAATTATACACCTATTTTCGTACTTCAGAATTGAAAATTACCGGTATTACAAAAGGATTAGGTAAACAACCGGCTAATCACAACCCATTAAAATTGAATAATTTTGGCTGCATTTCGGCAGGCTCAATACATCGCTCTCGGCATAGCTCAAGCAAGCTTGGCTCTGCCCTTGGTTGCACAAAATTTGCAGTAGAACCAAATTAGCAAAAAACCATGCCAAAAATTAAATAAATCGATGTATAAACAACCATTTTTTTACTCAGCTTACAGCAAAACCTTAGTTTCCACCGTACACTAAATCTTTACCATTAAAATAACAGCAGAACCTTATTGATAAGGCACTAAGAAGATGCTTAAGTTGAAGGTGTATTTTTCAACATTAAAACCATTGCACCATTGAATGCAACCTGGTATTACATGAATGTTATACATGTCCTTTATCCTGAAGTATCTCCAGTAAATATGTATTAAATATTTTAACACCCTTCTGATTCAGGTGTTGTTGATCATAAAAATGGAGGGTATCATTAAGTTGCATTATTTCATTGAAATTGTAATAATCACCATGTGCCTGCATTATGCTGTCAAAACTATCCACATTGGTAAAACTCTCGTATAAATCGTCAGTAACTGGCGTATAAACGAGTATATATTCAACGCCATTCTTTTGT
This sequence comes from uncultured Bacteroidales bacterium, assembly GCA_964615585.1. Taxonomy (GTDB): domain Bacteria; phylum Bacteroidota; class Bacteroidia; order Bacteroidales; family ML635J-15; genus JAQIBY01. Next base: position 17,383 of record CAZTNS010000054.1, read on the forward strand.
AGAATGGATATGCTGTTCTTAAAAGCCTTTATTTGCATTTCCCTAAATTCAAAGTCTTTTTCCGGCAGCGTTTTAGGTGTGTAGTATTTCATGTTTTTTTCTACGTACCCACCTGGTATGTAGGTATCATTCCGCTTCGGTTTTACCCTGGGTTCTTCAAAATCTTTATTGACATTAAACAGCTCATTTAGAAACGCATACAATAACGTGTTATATACTTTAACGTTGTTGATTTTTAATGCCATCAGCACAGACCTGAAATCATTTTTATCGTTGGCTATGACATCGACAGCAGACTCAACACCATCTGAAGCCAGTACTTCCGGGGAAACCTCAAATACCACTAAACCGGGATTTAAACCTTCCAAATAGCGCTTTAGAAGCAATGTGGTTTGTACAGGGGTTTGTGATGAAGACCCCATATTGAAAGCTTCATAACCGGCCTTTTTAAATATCCTGACATCAAATCCACGGTAAGCATGGGAAGAACCAAGAATCAGAACATCCGGGTTGTGTACATTTTTCACCTCGCTCATACGGGTGTACATGTTTCCATACGATCCAATACGATAATTCAAATTGGGTTTATAACGCTGCGGAAGCAAATGACCCCAAAAAAACAGCAAAACACAGTAAACCAGGAAGCTCACTATGACAAACAGAAAAAACCGTGTTAAAAATTTATGCATAAGCAATATCTTTTAAAACTGAAAATATATAAATGGCGTCCCTTGTGTCTGCATATACATGCCTATCAGAAAAACAATCCCTGCATACAATACCCATCTTACCGCCCGGGTATATTTTGTTCCAACTGCAGAAATGGCAAAATCACCTGCCCTGCCCCGCCATTCAACAATCAAAAATACCACTAACAAAATGGCAAGTGGCAGTGCTTTTCCCATCCCGTAAAAACGTGGAGAAGCAAACGTACCGTTGGTAAAAATACCCACCAAATATTGAACTGCGTGAGGCAGGTTTTCGGCCCTGAAAAATACCCAGGCAAATACCGTCAACAAAAAAGTAACCAATATACCTAAAAACTCTTTTAAGCCAGGTAAACCTTTACCACGTGCTACAATTTCCATGTGCTTACGGTTTCTTTTGGCAAGCAGTAGCGGCAAAAAGAACACAGCGTTCAGCGCCCCCCAGATAATAAATGTCCAGTTTGCGCCATGCCAGAATCCGCTGACGATAAAAATTATGAATATGTTCCTGATTTGCATCCATTTACTGCCTTTACTTCCTCCAAGCGGAATATACACATAATCCCTAAACCAGGTTGAAAGGGAGATATGCCAGCGACGCCAGAATTCAGCAATATCACGTGAAAAATAAGGAAAAGCAAAGTTTCGCATCAGGTTAAAACCAAACAGGCGCGCCGTACCGATGGCAATATCTGAATAACCGGAAAAATCTCCGTATATCTGGAATGTAAAAAACAACGCGCCCAAAAACAACGTACTCCCGTTCATTACATCTGAATGCGCAAAAATATGATCGGCAAACCGGGCGCAATTGTCAGCTATGACAATTTTTTTAAAAAGGCCCCACAGTATCTGACGCATGCCATCAACCGCTTTATAATAATCGAAACGGCGTTTTTTGAAAAATTGCGGAAGCAAATTGGTAGCACGTTCAATAGGACCTGCTACAAGTTGTGGGAAAAAACTGACAAACGCAGCAAAGGCAATGAAATTTTTAGTGGGTTTCATCTTCCGGCGATACACATCAATGGTATAACTCAGGGTTTGAAATGTGTAAAAACTAATCCCTACAGGAAGAATGATATTGAGTGAATTTGCCTGGATATCCTGACCAAAAAATGTAAATGCAGCCACGAAATTGTCAACAAAAAAATTGTAATATTTAAAGAACCCCAAAAAACCCAGGTTTACAAGTATGCTAACCATCATGAGGGTTTTTCGTTTTGCTTTACTCTGTTCTTTTCCCAACCGGAGGCCTACGGCATAATCTACAATTGTACTAAACATAATAAGTGACAGGAAACGCCAGTCCCACCAACCGTAAAACACATAACTGGACAGCACAAGCAAGAAATTCTGTAACTTCAAATGCTTGTTGGTAACAAACCAATACAACACAAATATCAGAGGCAAAAATATGGCAAAATCAATCGAGTTAAAAAGCATGTTTCTTGCACTTTATTTGTTCCCCTCTCTTCTTTAGCACGACAAACAACAACTTTGGCATCGGGGCACAAACCGGTTATTAATATCAGTTGCCAAAAGTAATAAAATTCATACTCTTCTTTCAAAAATTGAAAGTTATGATTTCCAACAAGGAATCTGGATGCAAGCCTTTACAGAACAATCTTTTGGTTCTACTGCAAACTTAGTGGGTAATGGTAATGATTGAATTATTACTGTT
>CAZTNS010000055.1:0-2694 GCA_964615585.1 uncultured Bacteroidales bacterium
TTTTGGCATCCAGCAACATGAATTCATTCAAGCGGATTTCAGTGGAATACCGTTTTTCTCCGTCTTTTTCCCACTGTTTGTTTTCAAGTTTACCTTCAACCATCAATTTTGAGCCGGCCTGGCATTTGTCTGCCAGGAATTTGGCGGCATTGTCCCATGCGGTTATACGGTGCCATGTGGTTCTGCTTTGGCGTTCGCCGCTGCTGTCTTTGTAATATTCGTTCGTGGCCAGGCTCAGGTTGAGCACGTGTTTGTTGTTGCCAAGTTCCTTTAATTCGGGTGTTCCACCGAGGTTTCCAATTAAAATTACGCGATTAACTAAATTGTTCATAGTTCAAATTTTTAAGTTTAACATTTCTATTTACATTTTGCTGTCTAGCCTTGTGGCGTTTTTTTCAACAGCTCGGTGCAAACATACAACGCTCAGTTACCATCAGCCGGTTAAAAACCATTTACTGGCGTTTAACATTCGTTTGTAAGCGTTTGTAAATGTTGTATTGCTGTTACAGCCTATTTTTAGCGTATTGGGGAATGATTAATATTGTGAAAAGCTAATCTGTCTTTGTACCATCTGACAATTCTGGAAATAGGCAGGGCTAAAGCCCTTTACTTCTTGCTTTGGGCACCACCCCGACCTAAAGGTCGTGGTTAGGCGGTAGCTTACTTCTGGCATACCACCTTAGGCAGGCTATCACTATTTTATCATAAATAAATAATGATCCCATGACTGCAGCCGGAGTTGTGGGGTTATAATTTGATGTAAAAAAGCAAATAATTTTCCAGTAAAACCTTCTGTTTTATCGACTGTAATCTTTAATTAAACGGATCATCCTCCCATTTGGTAAAACCAAACACATCGATGGTGTTTTTCGGTATATTTACTTTATATACGATTAAATAGCCTTTAAAAACAAGGTCTCTTATGTCATTTCTGTTAAAAAATATTGATTTTCTGTTTTTATACGGCATTTCAGAAATTTTCTGAACTTCACTTAAAATATCTGTTTTGAATTTTCTGGCGGCTAAAGGTTTATCTTTTGCTATATACTTAATTTGGATGTTCAGTTTGTCCCTGAATGATTTGGTAATTTTAACCTTCATTTTTGCGTATTGTTTCTTCTAATTCATTGCCAAGTTCATCAATACTTATAAATTCAGCCTTACCTTTTTCTAAGCTATCAAGCTCTTTTCTAAGGTATTCTTTCACGGATAAGAACTCGTCCTCTTCATTAATAATCTGAATTTCATCTTTATCAAATCGTTCAAGAAACCACATAAAATACTTATATACCCTGTCGTTTATTTTTAGATTAATTATCTTCATAATGATTATTTTTTTTAAGATACACATAATAATTGTAAAATAAAAAATAATTTTTTAATCAAGCAAACGTTTGCATGTCTGCTTTACGATTTTCGAATTATAAGCTGCCAAAACCCGGGCTAATCGATAGGCGAAAAGCTAATCACATCTCCATAATATTCTACTTTATCTTTAGTGTTTATGGTGACAAAAAATTTCCCATCCCAGAAATAATCCCATGACTATAGCCGGAGGCCTTTGATGGAAAATCTTTTTTTTTGAAAGATGAAGACACTTTCAAATTTAATGCTTTTTGGGGAATAAAACTACAGGGGGTTGTGTTGATCTAATTGTGGTGATTAAAATTTTTCACGATTTTTATTTATTCTGTTCATTAGTCACTTCGTTTTCTTGGTTTTTTGAACAGGCTGTAAGCCTGATAAAGCGGAACTTGGGACATCGTCCCAAGTGATACTCATAGCAGGTTTATACAGGCTGAAAGCGATGTAGTGAGCGGCGTCGCTTTCAGGCTTGTTATTCAATTCATCCGATGACTGTGCAAAAAGTCACCGGATGGATACATCTTTTAGACAGGGCTAAAGCCCTTTAACCTTCCTTCATAGTTGCCACCACCTGAAATCCGTGGCTATGTGGTTGATAAACTGGCAGGGCTAAAGCCCTTGCATTTCTTTTCACTTGCTTACCCGGACATGAAAGTCAGGGTTAAGCAGTTACCTACTTCTGGCACACAACCCTAGGTATGTTTTCACTATTTCATTCTGCTGAAGCCGATTAACCACGGCATTCATGTCAGGGTTATTAAGGCGAAAAACACAAAGGACTTTAGCCCTGCCAGGCTTTCTTGAATGCTTCATATTCTTCAGCAAAACTCAATCTCCTGTGATGCTCATGCTGATTACGAATATATGCCCTTACTTTCGGTAGTTGCGATTCGCTGACATATCCAGCATAATAATCAACTGCCCAGATAAGCTTTGGTCTTATCAATTTTTGTTGGTTTGCCCAAAAGGATGCCTCTCCTTTAATAAGCTGCAAAGCTATAGAGACAGGCATATCGGCATTAAGACTAAAGAAACAGTGAACATGCTCGGTCTCTGCATTTATAGTGTCAATATAAATTCACAATAGGAAATATTTGTATTCCTTCAAACAAACCAACTTAAAAGGTTATCGGAATTCGAGATTTCGCCGGCTACCGCCGACGCAATCTTTCCGGGGAGAGTGATAAGCATAAAACCACTACAGTCCTACTAACGCCAGACTGTGGGTTGTTCAATTTTATCCCCTTTTGAAAACAAGTTTTCAACAACTTCAAAATCATTGTATTTTTAATGGCGAGATTTCGCCGGCTACCGCCGACGCAATCTTTC
>CAZTNS010000055.1:2794-19460 GCA_964615585.1 uncultured Bacteroidales bacterium
AATCATTGTATTTTTAATGGCGAGATTTCGCCGGCTACCGCCGACGCAATCTTTCTGGGGGGAGTGATAAGCATAAAACCCCGGCAGACCTCCTGCGTCGGTCTTTGGGATTTTTTTGTGCATGCAGCCTGAAAACAAGTTTTCGGGCTGCATGCACAAAAAAACCCCTTCCAGCTGGCGCTGAAAGGGGTTTTATGCTTGTCGGGGTGGCGAGATTTGAACTCGCGACCTCTTCGTCCCGAACGAAGCACGCTACCGGGCTGCGCTACACCCCGTGAATAACGCATTAAGCAACGGCAAAATTACAATATATTTTATCCCCTGCAAATGATTGTGAACATAAAATACCGGTTTTTTTTTAGGCAAAAACAATTAGATTTGTACTTTTATTTAGAAAGTATGAATTTTAAAATTATAGGATATACCCTGGGTGTTCTACTGATCATTGAAAGCATTGCTATGCTGTTGGGATTGCCTTTTTCTATATATCACGGGGATTCAGATATTGCGGCTATTTTAATCTCATCCGGCATTACGGTTGTTGCAGGACTTTTATTAATGTTTAGCTCAAGAAGAGCCAAGCGAGATGTAGGCAAGCGTGAAGCCTATGTGATTGTGAGCATGGGATGGATATTTATGTCCTTGTTTGGTACTTTGCCTTTTATTCTAAGCGGCGCGATCACCAATTTCACCAATGCCTTTTTTGAAACAATCTCGGGTTTCACAACCACAGGAGCATCCATTCTGAATGATATTGAATCATTACCTCATGGAATTTTATTCTGGCGTAGTTTTACGCAGTGGCTCGGGGGCATGGGAATTATTGTGCTGTCAATTGCCATTCTTCCCCTGATAAAAATTGGAGGGATGCAAATGTTTTCGGCAGAAGTACCTGGTCCTACAACTGATAAGTTAAGCCCGCGAATTAAACAAACAGCATTGAGATTATGGATAGTTTACCTGTGTTTTACCCTGCTAGAAGCTATTTTATTAAAATTGGGCGGCATGAGTGTGTTTGATGCTGTTAATCATGCTTTTACTACCATGGCAACGGGTGGATACTCCACCAAACAGGCCAGCATTGCTCATTTTGATTCCCCTTATATTCATTATGTGATTACGGTTTTTATGTTTTTGGCGGGAACCAATTTTGCATTGTCGTATTACGCGCTTACAGGAAAACCCGGAAAACTGTTTAAACACGAAGAATTCAGGTTTTATCTAAAAATCATCCTTGGCAGTGCCCTGATCATTGCCATTGGTTTGTTTTGGAAAAACGGATTGGGTGCGGAACAGTCCATTCGAGATGCGTTGTTTCAGGCAGTGAGTATTATTACTACTACCGGGTATGCAACTGCTGATTATATGAAATGGACACCGGATGGTTTATGGGTGTTGATTCTTATGCTTATGTTTATTGGTGGGATGGCCGGTTCAACAGGAGGAAGTGTCAAAGTAATCCGCATTCAGATGTTGTTTAGAAATGCTTACCTCGAATTCAAAAGGTTGTTGCATCCGAATGCTGTTATTCCCGTTCGCTTTAATCACCAATCAGTACCTTCGCAGGTAGTGAATAATATCCTTGCTTTTGTGATTTTGTACATCATGATTTTTATGTTTTCGGTTGTAGTGATGTCGTTTATGGGGCTTGATTTTGATACGTCAATTGGAGCTGTTGCAGCGTCTATTGGTAATATTGGGCCGGGAATTGGAAAGGTTGGGCCGGTTGAAAATTATGCCTTTATTCCGGATGCTGGAAAATGGTACCTGGGGTTTTTGATGCTGATCGGACGTCTTGAGTTGTTCACAGTGATTATTATTTTCAGTCCGCTGTTGTGGAGAAAATAGCTAATAGCTACGATGGTTTTTCTGCTGGTTCAGAAAAAGCTTATGAGCAAATTCTAAATTGCTGTATTTCCATACTTAACAGGGGTAAATATCTCATCATTCAACCAGCATTAAAAAGGAAACCCGCATAAAAGAAACGGAAAACATGCAGGTGCACATTCCCCGTTTCTGAATCATAACCTAACCTAAAATCTGATGCAAAATTAAGTAATTGATAATAAATTAACAATGACAATTGTCATTAAATGTTAAAAGACATATTATGCCAAGTAGCGTTTATCTTTACGCCCTCTGGTGTGCAATGTGTTTTTGAATATCGAATATTGAATAAGGAATAATAAATTTCTAATTGATCTAATTGACCTAATTAACCTAATCACTACCCAAGTCCCAATGTGTTAAACTTTAGCTCTTCTTTCTTCTAAATCCCACTTTTTATTATTGGGTTTATTGGTCATTTTTTAGGTCAATTAATTTAAACGGTTACCACTTTCTTTTGTTCTGATTTTGGCTGTTCACTTCATCATTCGATACTCCTTGTTCAGTATTCATTATCCGTCTGATATATCCGTCTGATATCCGTCTGAGCCGGACAAGTTTTCCTTATTGGTTCAGGTTATGCCTGTTAAGGTTGATACAAATGAACACATACCGGGATTAAAAGCGTAAAGTGCCTTTCCCCTGCCTGATGATTTCAGGTTGATCACCATCGCAATTCACCACAGTGGAAGGAACGTTGTTGCCATATCCACCATCAATAACAACATCAACAAGCTTATGAAAATCCTCGTAAATAAGTTCCGGATCAGTGGTATATTCCAGAATCTCATCATCGTTTTTTAGCGAGGTTGTTAAAATGGGGTTCCCAAGTTCACGGGCAACACTCAGAATAATATTATTATCAGGAACACGTATTCCAATGTGTTTACGTTTTGCTTTTAGCAATTTCGGAACTTTGTTGCTTGAGGGAAGAATAAAAGTAAATGGTCCGGGCAAATTGCGTTTTATCAATTTGAATGTAGTTTTATCAATGGGGGTTGTATATTCAGCAATTTGGCTTATATCGTGACAAATAAAAGAAAACCTTGCTTTTTTCGGGTCCATGTTTTTTATCCGTGCAACACGTTCTACAGCTTTGGGTTTAGTAATATCACAACCGATCCCATATACAGTATCAGTAGGGTATATGATAACACCATCATTTTCCAGGATATCCACAATTCTTTTGATGTGTTTGGGATTTGGATTTTCTTCGTACATTTTTAAATACATAGGCTTATCCGTTTAATTTATGATAATCAGCAAGAAATTTTTCCAGACCTATATCGGTAAGGGGGTGATTGAGGAGGCCAATAATGGCTTTGAGCGGGCATGTAGCAACATCAGCACCTGCTTCCAGGCATTGAATGATGTGCATGGTATGCCTTATGGATGCTGCCAGCACTTCCGTTTCAAATCCATAATAGCTGTATATTTCAACAATCTGGTGTATAAGGTCAATGCCATCGGTTGATGTATCATCAAGTCGTCCGATGAAAGGCGATACGTATGATGCACCTGCTTTTGCCGCCAGCAATGCCTGCCCGGGAGAAAATACCAGTGTGCAGTTGGTACGGATATTTTCACCGGCCAAATATTTAATGGCTTTGATACCATCTTTTATCATTGGGATTTTTACAACGATCTGATCGTGTAATTTCACCAGCTCTTCGGCTTCATCAACCATACCTTTAAAATCAGTTGATATTACTTCAGCACTTACATCGCCGTCAACAATTTCACATATCTTCTGATAGTGTTTGTTGATGTTATCTTTGCCACTAATGCCTTCCTTCGACATCAATGAGGGGTTTGTTGTTACGCCGTCAAGAACGCCAAGCTCCTGGGCTTCTTTGATTTGATCCAGATTAGCTGTGTCTATAAAAAATTTCATATCTCCATTATTTTTTTACAAAATTAAGAAAATAAGTACTGAAATAACAATGAACAATTAAACTAATTAAAAAATTGTGCGTTACCAAACCGATTAAGTGACAACACAAATATGCCGGAATAAGTTCAATACCATTACACCGGCATAAATTCTCATTTACAAATAATTCCACCACCGACCACGTCATCACCATCATACAAAACTGCAGACTGCCCTGGTGTAATCGCATGTAAGGGATTTTCCAACGTTATGTGGCACGTGTTTTTATTACATGTTGTAATTCTTCCTGATACTGGTGGAGTATTGTACCTGATTTTAATATCAAATAAAATGTTTTTAGGCGGTTGCTGGTATTTGATCCAGTTGCAATTTTTGATATTCAATTCGTGTTTATGTAAATCGCTGTACTCCCCTACTACAATCGTATTATTTTCTGCATCAATTGAAATGACGTAGGCAGGGTACCCCAGTGCAATATTTAACCCGCGACGTTGCCCAATGGTATAAAATGGATATCCTTTATGTTTTCCCAGCTTTTTGCCGTTCTTATCAACAAACCAGCCTTCTCCGGGTTTTGTATCTATATCAGTAACCTGGTCACGCAAAAAACGCCGGTAATCGTTGTCAGGAATAAAACATATTTCCTGGCTTTCCCGTTTTTCGGCAATGTGTTCAAAGCCGTATTGCCGGGCAATTTCCCGTACTTTATCTTTTGAAAGATCGCCCAAAGGAAAAATCGTATGGCTAAGCTGCTGCTGGCTCAGTGTCCATAAAAAATAAGATTGGTCTTTTTTAAGGTCAGCCCCGCGTTGCAGTACATAACGATTGTTTTTCTTTTTTACCCGCGCATAGTGTCCGGTGGCAAAATAAGAATGGCCTTGTTTAATCATTTCATCCATCAACACTCCCCATTTTATATGGGTATTACATACCACACATGGATTTGGCGTATGCCCCCGCAGGTATTCTTTGACAAAATTTTGAATAACGTGTTTTTCAAACGCTGGAGTGACATCTGTTATATGATGCGGAAATCCAAGTTTTCTTGCCAATTCACGGGCTTCCAGTAAGGTTTCAGTGTTGCAACATCCCTGTTCTTTATTATCACAGGATTTGAGTATCGGTTGCCACATTTTAAATGTGATCCCTTCAATTTTATATCCATGATGCTTTAGTAATAATGCTGACACAGAGCTATCGGTTCCACCGCTCATGGCAAGCAACACTTTGTTCATAATACTTAGCGATTGTCTTGTTTTAGAAAATATTCAAGCGGGTTTTCTTTATAATCTTCAGGGTCTTCAATTTTATCCTGATTTTCTTCTGCCCATTTGGAGTACTCTTCAAATTTTTGTTCAATGCTGTCGCGGTCGGCTCGTTCGCCTTTTATGTAAATGATGGTTTCCATCTCACCCTCGTTGTTACGGATTTTCCATTTTCCAACCCTTTTGCCGTTTCTGTAAATGCCTTTTTCATACATAACTCCATTCGGCTCATAATAAACAAACTCCCCATGCCTCAGTCCGTTACTATAAAAGCCTTTTTCGCGCACCTGTCCTGAATCAAAATAAAAAGTGTATTCTCCGTCTTTGACTCCATCTTTATATTCAACCTCCATTAGCACCTGGCCATTCTCATAATAATCTGTTTTTTCGCCGTCCATAGTGCCATCCGAGTAAGTAACTTCACTTTCTTTATCGCCCGTTTCAAAATAATATATCCATTTTCCGTCTTTTTTCTTCTTTTTGTTAAAATTTCCTTTGGCGGCAATGTTGCCGTTATCCCAATACATTTTGGTACGGGAGCTCCCATCGTCATTAAATATCTGCCGGGCTTTCAATTCTCCATTGCGATGATAATGAATGAAAGTGTCCACCGGTTGATCATCTATAAAAAAGCCTTCATACCGTTTTTGATCATTGTCATAATACTTTATCCACTTCCCTTGTTTGTTATTGTTGATATCGGTATAATTGATCACAGTATCCTCCCCTGTCTGCTGAGCATAGATACATAATGGAACCGTACATATTACAATGAATAGAAATATTTTTTTTACTCTGATCATTTAATTATAGTCTTATATGTTATTAACTTATTATTTTAGTTTTTATTTTATTTGCAATTGTAATACCTAAAATAATAAAAATACCACCAGCTTAGAATTGAAATAACAACAAATTAAAAAAAAGAGGCCCATGCATTCCTGAGCCTCTTAATTTATTTATTCAGTTATTATCAGTTGATGATAAGTTTAACAGTTGATTCTGCATTTGTTGTTTTAATGTTAAGAAAATAGTATCCTTCCGGTAAAGCATTTATATTGATATGAGATTTTTTTGAGTTTATTTGTTTTTGCATAACTGTTCTGCCGGTTATATCCATCAGATTAATTGTTTTAATAAGATGCTGGGATTCAACATTAACCAGATTGTTTGCAGGGTTGGGATAAATATGAATATTTTGTGATGAATTTTCAGCAATACCCACTTCTTCATCAACAGTAACATTTACTTCTCCCTGAAGTCCTCCGGGATTGGTAATTCCGGTCTCCAGAGTGAGGTCACCATATATGGTATATATTCCTGCTGTGTTGCCATCATAAACTCCCTCGTTCCAGCTAACGGCAAGCGTGTCTGTGCTGGCGTCATCAAGAATTACACCAAGAGAATCCGGTAGCGTTAAGTCACCAAAAGCTGTACCGAAATCGACAACAATATCATCAATGGTTTCGACAGATGTAATAATATGGTCTTCAGGTTCTGTATAATCCAACCAGACACTGTCAACACTTACAGTGCTTCCTTCTATGAACACATCATTTTCCATTAAATTGGAGGGGCAAATAACAATGTTCATTGAATCCGGGTTTTCAGTAGAAGTCCAGTCTATCGGGATTTCAAATTCTGTCCATGTATCAACAACTTCAGACGAATACATTACACCCAATCCAATGGTATCCCGTTCATCAGTGGCTGTATTCCATTTAGATATGCCAATGGCAATCATGGCAGAATCTCCGGGTTCTGGTGCTGATTTAAAATATCCCTTTAAATAGTATGGCCTGTCGGTAAATGGCAGTCCGCCTTCGATGCTCCCGGAACTATTTGCTATATCAAGAACAAATTCACCAAGGGTAAGAATGCCCGGAATTATTGCCTCCCCTAAAGCTCCCATATCGTTGTAAACATTAGTTGCTTCTGCGGCATAAGTGCCACTGTACACATCTGAATCGATTTGTGTAACAGTATTAAATTCATAAACATCCAGGACGACATCAATTTTTAGGTTGGAAGTGCCCCAATCTGTGGGATCCATGAAACCTTCATCATTTTCTGCCCAATTTTCAAAATCATTGTTTGGGATTGTTTGTGCAGATATAATACCAACGCATAAAATGGCAAATCCAATTGTGAGTAAAATTTTTTTCATAATTTTTAGTTTTTTCGTTAATATTCAAATTCAAATAGAGGTTCAAATAAAAAGATAATTTATGATTTGTGCAAATTTAAGACAAATAATTGGTTTGAGCCAACTTATTTTCTGCCCATTGTTTGCATTCTAATACCAATATATGTTCAATTGTGTAGTTTTAGTTTGCTACCGCTCCTAAAATTTTGTGCAAATTTTGTGCAAACGAGAACAAAGCAAAGCTCGCTTGAGCTATGCCGACTGTAGCCAAAATTATGAAAATGAGGGCAAAGCCAAGCCGCCGTCCTGAGCTCCGATAGCTATCAGAGCCGGGTGCTACCAAAATTGTTGAAATCAGAACGAACAAAATCTTTATATTACAGATAATCAAGCTTTAAAAAAATATCCGATATATTAGGGGCCAAACCAAATATTGTGCGTAAACCATGCTTCTGGAATATATAAAACAACAAGAATTCAATAAACCAATTCAATTACATGGATTAATAAACTACAGTTACTATTCCCGATTTAGGTTTGGTTCCATTAAATAATTCGATGATATAAATGCAGTAGCCTACAGGTGTTTTTTTCCCTGAGAGTGTAGTTCCGTCCCATGGTTCATCACCATGATGTCCTTCATATATAGTCTGTCCCCATCTGTTGAAAACCTGTATATGGTGTTTGGGATACATATCAATGTTTGCAATGATCCATGTATCATTGACCCCATCGCCATCAGGTGTAAAAGCATTGGGGATACGAAGGCATTCAACCTGTTCATCCATAAGGGATATTGTTGCCGGTTGATACTCACAATCATTAGCATCTTCAATGGTAATGGAATAATTATGGTTCATCCGGTTAATGCGTAGTTCTTTTCATGAAGGCTATATAACTTGAGAATAAAAAACTTCTCATCTCTAAAACCATAAGCCTGTCTTTTCATTGTTTTAATTTTTTCTATTACACTATTCATCTAAAAGAACAACTGTTAACCTTAATAAAAGGCTTAAAAAATCAGGTAAACGACTTTTTAGCTGCTAAAGGCAGAATGTTCTGCAAGCATGCCATAGATGACATCAACGGGATAAAAAGAGGAAAGAACAAAAAAAGATACGGAAAAAACCCTGAAATGTAAAAAGCCTTTTATCATTTAATTTGTTTGCCGGATTTCTCCGGAACTTTGCGTTTTCAAAACAATATCGAGGTAGGCTAACAATTCATTGTGAAGATTTTTGACCTTTTTAAAGACTTTCTTATTGGTATGTTTAAGTTGATACAAACGCAAATCGCGGCGTATAAGTGCAAACCATTCCGCATACAATTGCGCAAGCATACCTGTCGCAGCAATTGAAATCAGATAAAGTAAGGCCATGGAAAGACGACCTGTAACAGACCAGACTATAGCAGTTTGTCCAAAATATATTATTGGCAAGGTGAACAACGCCCACAAATACTTAATGGAGGAATGAAACTGTTTGTCTTTTACTTTTAGTACCAGCAATTTGGGAACAACATAAACAAAAAAGTTATTGATGAATCCATACAAAAAAACAGGCGAAAACACCAGTAAAAGCAAAGAGTTCCATAATAATCTGACTATGTTAATTTTATCTTTGTTTATGGATTGGTCAGAAAGATTATATTGATCCTTCAGTTTATTGTATTTATCAAACTGCTGCCTGAACTTTTCCATTTTTTCCGGATTTTCATCGGCAAATTTATCCAGCAGGCGAATTGTCATTTGATCTGCAATGAATTTATTTGTATGTGTGAGTTTGCCTAGTTTAAGTCGTTTTACCATCTTTTTTACGTACATGGTTCTCGCTGATTCATACAGGTCGTAAAAATTCAGCTTGCGGATGTTTATAACCAATGGTTCTGTGGCTTTTTTCATGTCATCGCGCAGTTGATTCAATGCTTTGTTGGGGCTCTCCTCGTATTCCTGCTTATATTTACTTACATCAATGGGCTTCCCATAGCGTACATGTAAAATACTCCTGAAGGTGTTGTATTTACTGTAATAAATCCCTACGGGTACGATTTTTATGCCTAGCTGAAAATCGTGTTTTTCTTCCGCCTGAAACACAATCCGCGGGATGCCTTTTTTGTAGCTGAGCAAATGCCTTTTGTTGCTGTGAGCAGCTTCAGGAAATAAGCTAAGTTGTTGTTTGTTTTCAAGCACCTTAATGGCTGCTTCAAAACTATCTTCATTGTTGGACAAATTGTCTTTCCCGTCACGGATGCGATAAACCGGTAATATCTTTAACCAGCGGAAAAACCCAGGCAGAAGGGGAATATGAAAAATATCGGCTCTGGCAAGGAACACAACCTGCTGATGCGCAGTAAAGATAATCGCCAGCGGGTCCATCAATGCATTTTGGTGGTTGGGAGCATACACTATGGGAGCATTTTTGGGTATATTTTCTTTCCCTTCAACAACAATTTTCCGGTAAAAAAGCCGGTGCATTAAATCGACAAAAAAACTGGCAATGCGATATGACCAGGAGTACGAGGTAATATGCCGGATTGTTTTACGTTTCATCGCTGTATGTGTAAGTACGCCAGATTCTGGCTATGATCAAGCCTGCAAGTATATGCCAAATACCCCACCATGCTGTGACAATGGACATGCCACCGGTATCCAAACTTTCGGGAAAAATGGCGGGGTTAAATATAAGGACGAGTCCCAGTCCGGAATTCTGAATACCCGTTTCTATTGAAATGGTCCGCCGGTTGCGCTTATTGACTTTGAAAACAGATGCAGCGCTGTAACCCGTGGACAAGGCCAACAGGTTATGGATAAATACGATCAACACTATCCAAATCATGTAATTCAGAAAATGCTCAAAGTTGTTTACAAACATGATGACTACCATGCCCATAAAAAAT
This sequence comes from uncultured Bacteroidales bacterium, assembly GCA_964615585.1. Lineage (GTDB taxonomy): Bacteria > Bacteroidota > Bacteroidia > Bacteroidales > ML635J-15 > JAQIBY01. Next base: position 12,882 of record CAZTNS010000055.1, read on the forward strand.
ACCACAGACAGGTTTTGGATGGGTTTGAATATCCTTTTTGTGATTTTAGGAAATTTCCAGGCAAATCCCATCCCCAAAACTATGGGAATGCCCAGTAGCAGCACTACCGTTTTAAACATCTCAAATGGATCAATTTCAATGGGTACCAGTAAGGGGGACCTGGCGGCAAACATACTGCCGTAAAAAGCAAAATTCAGCGGCGTAATAAATATGGCTCCGATGGTAGCAATGGCAGTTAAACCAACCGATAATGCAGCGTTACCGTTGGCGTAAGAAGAAATGAAATTGGAAACATTGCCTCCCGGACAGCTTGCTACAAGTAACATCCCCAGTCCTACACCAGGAGTGATAAGATGAAAAGAATTCAACAAAATTACCAGGCCAAAAGTTAAAGCAGGCAACAACACAAACTGGGATACGACGCCGACAATGGTCGCTTTAGGTTTTGCTACCAATGATTTAAAACTGTCAGGGGTGATGCCTAAAGCCACGCCAAACATGATAAATGCAATGGCAATGTTTAGGATTAACAGGCCATCCTGGCTGAAATTCAGCTCTGTATGGTCCATGAGTTTTAAGGATTCGTACATAGTTTTGTCTTTAAGGACGCACAAAACTAAAAAATTTATTTTATCTGCATTTTATTTACCGAGAATTTCAGTCTGACTTGAAGTTTTGGTACTTTTGCGAAAAATATCTGTATATATGAAAAAATTATTATTTACCCTCATTTTAGCTTTCGTTGTGAGTTTTTCAGTGCAAGCTCAATATAAAGCTGCCATCGGCATACGTGGCGGATTATCACAAGGACTTACTTACAAACAGATGATGGGTGGCGGCAGTGCTTTTGAATTTATTGGTGCCACAAGGTGGAATGGTGTTAATTTGACGTTATTGTATGAAAAACATAATTCCCTCGGGGATGTTGAAAACTTGTATTATTTCTATGGTTTTGGCGGTCATGTGGGTTACCTGGATTTGGAGAAAACCAATTGGAAACTGGATGATCATGAAACCGGTCAGAAAATAATTATCGGCGGCGATGTTATTCTTGGCATTGAATACTGTATCCCCACCATACCGGTCAGTGTCAGTGTGGATTGGAAACCTGCTTTTAATTTCATTGGGTACAGTGGTTTCTGGGGAGACAACGGTGCTTTTTCTATTCGCTATACGTTTTAATGATAGTATCCGACTTTTTTAATGTTTATCACGACGCAGCAGATCGCTTAACATGGGGTGATTAATTGTTCTGTGTAGAATATATAAACCAATGTTTATTATGGGATACTCCCCTGAATTTTATCATGACTGGTATTTTATCATTCCTTTGCGGTTCTTTGCACCTTTGCGAAACTCTGCGATACAACCAGTTATACCGCAGAGTTACGACGGGAAGTGCTAAGCACCGCAGAGAAAAGGAAGAAAAAATCAATAGAAATTTTATTAATCTGTCAGGAGTCCAAAGTCTGCTGCGAACTTCTGTCTTCCGACTTCCGTCTCCGGACTGTTTTGTCATTTAATGTTCACTTTTTCACAATTGATAATCAATCATCTTCATGATGAAATTTTAATAACAATAAAGGATATTAAATCTTTCTTTCAGATATTCATTTTTTATTTTTACCTTTGTAACATAATATCTTAATGGGGTGCCTTAAAGGCTGAGATCATACCCTTTGAACCTGATCCGGGTAATGCCGGCGAAGGGAAAAGCGTTTTTACCATCTCACAAATTTAGGACATTACCCGTTAAGGAATATTTGTTGAACTTTTAAATTCTTAATTATGAAACGGGTATTTCTTTTTGCGGTAGTATTTTTTGCAGCCGGTGTAATGGCTGCTGCTCAAAACCTGAGCGGAACAGTAACTGATGAGAATCAATCCCCTTTAACAGGGGTAAATGTCAGCGTGAAAAACTCCTTTATCGGAACGGTAACCAATGCTGACGGGGAGTTTAGTTTGAAACTCAAAGCAGGAAAGTATGTATTAAAATTCAGCTACCTGGGGTATGAATCGCTTGAAAAACCGGTGGAAATAAATGAAAAACCGGTGGAAATAAACATCCGGATGAAACCCACCGCTTTTGTCACTGAAAATGTGATTGTAAAAGCAACCAGGGCTTCTGAAGGCACTCCTACTTCCCATAAAACCATGGACAATGAAGAAATAGACAAGCGTAAAATGGTACAGGATATACCTTACCTTATTCAGCTTACGCCTTCAGTTGTTTCTACATCAGAGAGCGGAACAGGCATTGGCTATACAGGATTTCGAATCAGAGGCAGTGATCCTACACGCATCAATGTTACCATAGATGGTATTCCTTACAATGATGCCGAGTCGCAAGGAACGTTCTGGGTTAACATGCCGGATTTTGCCAATTCAGTAAAATCCGTTCAGATACAGCGAGGCGTCGGGACATCCACTCATGGAGCCGGTGCTTTTGGTGCCACATTAAATTTCCAGACAAAAGGAGCCCGGCCCGATCCCTATGCCTCGCTTGATTTTGCGGGTGGTTCGTTTAATACTCGGAAAACAAGTGTGATGGCCGGCACAGGCTTGTTGAATGAACATTTTACACTCGATGCACGGTACAGTAAAGTATTGTCCGATGGGTACATTGACCGGGCTTTTGTTGACCATGAATCGTTTCAGTTAACCGGAGCTTACCGTGCTGAAAACGATCTTGTTAAACTCAGTGTTATCCATGGTGATGAGCGTACCGGCATAAGCTGGTGGGGGGCACCTGCTGATTCGCTGGAAACCATCAGAACCTTTAATCCCGCCGGCATGTATATTGATGAAAGCGGTAACATTGATTATTACGACGGGCAAACAGATAATTATGTGCAAACCCATTACCACATGCATTACACGCATTTATTCAATCAGCACCTGAACGTAAACCTTTCTGCTCATTACACAGGTGGTGACGGGTACTATGAACAGTACCAGGATCCTTTAACAGCCTGGGAACCAAAAGACGTCAGCCTGAATTATTACGGGCTTCCTGATGTTGAAATGGGCGATACGCTTATTTCAAATACAGACCTGATCAGGCGGATGATGATGGGTAATGATTTTTATGGTGGTTTGTTTTCATTGAATTACGACAGAGGTCGTTTGGATGCCTCTGTTGGAGGCGGTTGGAACAGATACGATGGCGATCATTTTGGACGTGTGATCTGGATGCGGTATGCCTCAATTTCTGAGAAAGGGCATAAATTTTATGATAATTCAAGTGTAAAAACCGATGCTAACCTATATGCCAAAGTCAATTATGATCTGACTGATAAAATCAGCGCTTTCGGGGATGTGCAGTATCGCCGTATTTATTATAAAATGGAAGGGGTGGATTATGACCTGCTGCCTGACGGAAACAAAAAATTATTGGATCAGAAGCACACTTATGATTTTTTCAATCCTAAAGCCGGTTTGTATTATAATATTGATGACCGCATGAATGCTTACGCTTCTTTTGCAGTGGGTCACAGGGAGCCAACCCGATCACATTTTAAAGACGCCACCGGGGATCCTGCAAAAACGCCTAAACCCGAAACCTTGCATGATTATGAATTTGGTTATCAATACAATGCAAACAACCTGGCGGCAGGCGTAAATGTTTATTATATGGATTACGTTGATCAATTGGTGCCTACAGGTGAAAAAAGTGCGGTTGGTTATGATATCATGACAAACGTTGATGATTCGTACCGTGCAGGAATTGAATTGATGGCCGGTGTAAAAATCAGCGATTGGCTGGATTGGAATGCAAATCTGAGTTTGTCCAAAAATGTGATCAATAACTTTACTTACTGGGCATGGTACACCAACGTTCAGGAAGGCGATACCGTAACCAATTATTTACCCGAAACGGTGGACGAAACGGTGATTGCATTTTCGCCCTCAGTTGTAGGGGGAAGCGCGTTGCGTTTTCATGTTTTTGATGGTTTTGATATCGCCTTGAACAGCAAATACGTGGGGAAACAATATTTTGATAACCTGCAAAGTGAGCAACGAAAAATTGACCCGTATTTTATCAATGATGTAGAAGTGTTGTATAACATAAAGACGAATCTGATTCCTGAAATGACATTTAAATTGCAAATAAATAATGTGATGGATGTACAGTATGTAAGCAATGCATATGGAGGTGTGTCTTATGCTTTTGGCGAAGAACAAAGCTGGGCTTATTATTTTCCGCAAGCAGGCATACATTTTATGGGGGCAATTAATATGAAGTTTTGATAATGAGTTTGCAGTAGAATCTACCAAGTTATAAAATCCGGATTTTTACATGGATAATTGAAGTTAGATTGCTATTTTTGCAATCCATATTAATCATTTTTAAGATAAAAAAAAAATTAAAGTCCTACTCATCATGAAAAAAGCACAATTACTTTGTTTACTCCTGTTGACATTCGCATTTACGCTCAATGCCCAGGAGATTTCCTTTAGTTTCACCGCTAAACACACGTGCCAATATGCCGAATCAGACAGTGTGCTTATTGAAAACCTTACACAGGGAGGTGATACCGTTTTGTATTTCCCTGATACGGTTTTAACGATAGATATATCAGGTATTGATCCTGTTTCCGGCGGCAAAAACGGATTTGCGGTATCTCAGAATTATCCCAATCCCTTTGAAACAAAAACAAATGTTGATGTTTTCATGCCCGAACGCGGTGATCTTAGCTTAAATGTCTATGATATTTCTGGAAGAAAAATTGCAGATTACAAAGGCACACATGAAAGGGGAATGCAACATTTTACCTTTTTTGCAGGGAATGCCAAAAGCTATATTTTAACTGTAAGTTCAGGAAAATATTTGCAGCATATTCAGATGATACAATTCGGAGAAACCGCTAGTGCCACCCCAGGTATAGAATACCATGGTACCACAACAAAGGAAGGGCCGGACATAAAACAAAAATCATTGCGATCGTATTTTGACTATGAGCAAGGAGATGAATTAAAGTTTACAGCTTATGTTTCCGTTGATCATGTTTCAATAACAGACACCCCCTCAGAAAGTGAAGTTTACTTTTTTGACATCAATAATGTCTCCCCTTCTACTCCCACAGCAGGTACACACGTTTCAAACGAAACAGAAATAGAATGGAATTGGAATACAGTATCAGATGCCGATGGTTATGCCTACAACACAACAGATGATTATTCCACTGCCACGGACAATGGGACAAACACATCGTTCACACAAACAGGATTGACTTGTGAAACATCATATACACTATACGTTTGGGCGTATAACGCATGGTGCGAATCTGATGCACTTGAACTAACTGAGAACACGGGTGATTGTCAACCTTTTGAATGTGGGACTATGTTAATTGATACCCGAGATGGATCAGGTTATCAAACCATACAAATTGGGAGCCAATGCTGGATGGCTGAAAATTTGAATTACGAAGATAATGTAAATGGACATAGTTGGTGTTATAATGATTCTCCATCAAATTGTGATACTTATGGAAGATTGTACAATTGGGAAGCTTCAATGGAAGGAGCAGCAGGCAGCACTTCAAGCCCAAGCGGAGTACAGGGCATATGTCCCGATGGCTGGCATATACCAAGTGATGAAGAATGGAAAGAACTTGAAGGAGAAGTAGATGCGGTATATAATTATGGTGATGAGGAATGGGATATTGCCGGTTTTAGAGGAGAAGATGCCGGCAGTGCGCTTGCAGGCAATGCCTCATTATGGAATAATGGTGGACTAAAAAATCATGCCAGCTTTGGCAATAGTGGTTTTGGGTCTCTTCCCGGTGGTCGAAAATCAAGCAGTGGTGAATTCACAGGCTTGGGTAATTATGCCTATTTTTGGAGTACCACTGAGGATAATGTGTTTCCCGGATATGCATTTTATCACGGAATGCACTATGATAATGTTAAAGCATCACGATATAATGAAAATGAAGGGAATGCACTTAATGTGCGTTGCATAAAGGATTAACTGCGTACTGAAGTTCAGCAGAGTTAAAAGGGTATATCATATTAAAATTAAAGAAACACAACGGCCTTAAAAAACACCCAAAAATAATTGTCATTATAATTGAAGCCAAAACCATCTCTTATGAAACAAAACCGTTGTCACTGATAGACTGAAGCAACAAACATAGCCCCTAATTAAAGAACTTTTGGTTTGCTTGTTTGACAAGCAATACATAAATAATAACGATGGTTTTATTTGGCATAAAGGAAGAATAAATAAACAGATAATTATTTTTACCGCAGGCAGGATTTTTTTAATGGGACAATTAATTTGAAGGGTTCTACTGCATTTTTAATGGGTTATGATTAACCCGCTGCTTACCTAATCCTATTGTGTAATACCGGTAAGTTTCAATTCTGAAGTACGAAAACAGGTGTATAATTAGCTTTTCTATGTGGGCCTATGTGACCTGCTGTGGTTCAAAAATTTGGAAACATCTCAGTTTGGAACCACATTAGGCACTGAGAGTTAGCAATAAATAGTATCTGGTTAATCATTAAGTCCACTCTTCTAAAGAGTTATTTTCGCCACAAAATCACAAAAACACAAAATCCCACGAAATT
>CAZTNS010000056.1:0-19244 GCA_964615585.1 uncultured Bacteroidales bacterium
ATCAAATGCTTATTATATTTGTTAACTACTTTTATGACATTTTGAAAAATGCCAACAATTTACTATAATCCAAAGCTGATAGATAATGAATCGATTGCACATGAATTATTACATATCAAAATGGAAAAGCACCATTTTTTTATTGGAAACCATATTTATTTATCTGCTCAACATAATAAAAAATTAAAACGGATTTTCTCCAAAAAGCTTTGTGATTTCATTGAAAACTTATTCGAACATAATAAAATATTTCCAGCTTATATCAAACTTGGATACGAGCCTGAAAGTTTTTTGCAAGATGGAACTAAACTCAAATGTGCAATAAAAGATGCTAAGTTTTTAAATAAGCACATTCAAAAAAGCAGTTTGAGTGGGAAATTAATTAACCTATATATTGGCAAAAATTATGTATTTGTAATTGCTGGTAAGAATCATATCTGCGTGGTAACCCCTTTCCGTAAACAAATTACAAAAATCAACAATGAGTTTTATAAGCTTGATTCTGAGATGGAATTACCGGTTGTTGATACTGTGGAAAGGATACAGGGGCAGAGTGTGGAAGTAGTGATTATCTCCTATGTTGTTTCTGATCCGGATTATGTGGAAGATGTATCTGATTTTATTTTATCTACAAATCGAATTAATGTTGCCATCAGCCGGGCAAAAACAAAGGTCATCTTTTTATGTTCAGAAGCTATTTTTGAAGGTTTCCCAAAATCATATTCATTGCTTAGGAATCAACAATACCTGGAGCAAAAAAAGCAGGAGGCATTTATTATTGATTACAGCCATCAAACTGATGTCACGACTTCCTCATAAACGTAATCTCACATGATTTGCACTGCCTTTTTTCCTGGTAATGCTCTGAAATGTCAAATTGACTTACCGGTTTCTGGAATATGTCAAGTCCCCGGCCAAGGTTGATTTTCCAACCGTTATCAAGGTCTAAATACCTGTCGTGTTGAGTCTCATTAAAATCTACTGTTAAATATACCCCAAGGGATGCAAGTGAATTCCTAAGTTCCTCAAAGGCTTTTTCAGCCAGCTCCTTATACTCTTCGTTATAATATGTAATTAACTCAACTGCCACTTCCTTACCGGATGGTTTTACCTCAGCTACCAATGAACAAAATTCCATCAGGTTTTTAATCTGATAGGGGTAACGAATATAGGGGTCTGCAATGGTAATTTCATGTGTATTCTCAAGGTAGTCTGCAAAGAGTTTACGATAAGACACGCCCGTTTGATTTTCGTAAATGCTTACTTGCTTTTCTTCCAGAGCCTGATTTTTATCCGATTGCTTTTTTGTATCTGATTTATGAACTGCTTCGGATGTTTCCTTTTTGGCAGCATTATTGGATTTTTCAGCATTTTGTTCTGAAGGCTTTGCGTTCTCTTGTTTATGGGATGTTGTTTCTTTAGTTTTATCTGTATCTTTCGTTTTCTGAGAGACAGCTTCAAACTTCGCTTTCACAGAAATCTGATCACCAAATTCCTTTTCCAGGAGCTCGTAACACTCCGTTGGGACTTTGGTGTTCGGATTTGATTCAATTTCAAATCCTTTATTTGCCAGGAATTCAACAATGGTATTGTGTCCAATGTTAAATTCTTTTGCAACTCTAATTAATCGTTTTTGTTTTTCTTTAAGAACCTGATTTTTATACGATTGCTTTTTTGTATCTGATTTATGAGCTGCTTCAGATGATACATCGAATGGTGTTTCTATGGATAATTCCTCAAGCGTTTTTACATGATGCTCCGAATTATCATCATTATCAATAAAACTAAAGGAAACCTCCTCAAAGGTATCATCCATTTTTAGAAGTTGGTTTTTTACCCGTTTTCGCAATTCAATGGAAAATTCAAACAATGGCTTCAGCTCGTTTTGTGGAATGTCTTTGTTTGGATACAATATTTTTAACAGCCCATTGAAGGTTTTCACAATACCATCCCTGTCTCTGGTTGTAAGGTTGTCGGATAAGGTAAAATGATCGCCTGCGATGCCTGAAAAATCTTCTTTGCGCAATTCCCTTAATATCTCTGCCAGGTAATCCACAATGAAGCCGCTTTTGTCTGTGAACATTTCAGTTCTCAGCTTGCTGACTTCCCATCCGGGGATATAAGCATGAACACGGTCAAGAAAAGCGGAATCATAAAACTGCGGAGGAAGTGAATCAAAAAGGTTGGTTTTTTTCATCATATACTCCAGGGAATGTTCGGTATTACCAACGTAAGCCATGGATGCTGATGCAGAATATACATCCGTGCCGCGGGAGAAGGTTTTGTTTGCCATGTAATTTTTCAAAATATCCACCAGTCCCTTTTCCACTTTTTTGCCGAATCCACCAAATTCATCAAAAGCAACGGTATCCCAAAATCCCACCAAACCTATTTGCCCGGTGGAATTGTTAACAAATAATTTTGCCTGTGTTACCTCGCTGCCGGAGATGAGAATACCATGCGGTGACAGTTCGGAATAAATGTGGCTTTTTCCTGTTCCTTTGGGCCCGAGTTCAATCAAATTGTAATTGTTCTCGCAAAAAGGGATCAAACGTACAAGCTGGAGTAGCTTACTGCGGAAGTTAAAATGCTCAGGGTTTAAGCCCATACTTTGAATCAACAAATCAAGCCATGCTTCGGTGGAAAATTCACGGCGGGCTTCTTTGTATTCTTCAAGATTTACTTGTGATATCTGTATGGGTTTTAAGCTGTCAATTATCCAGGGCGTACTTTCATTTTCATCTGCTTCATACCCAAGGTTGACAATGCACCATACACCCGACGTCAGCAGCTTTTTATTGGCTTTAATTATCTCATCGGAAATGGGCACTTTTTTTATTCTCAGGTTGGAAAATCCAGCTTCATAAATGTCTTTACGTTCATTCAATTTTACCGCTACCTTATCAATGACTTTATGATGGCCTTTGCTTTTTACCGTGTGTTTGATGATTTCGGCTTCATCACGGCTCACAAAATGATTAGCGAGTATTCGCTTTACCTGGCTTACACCTTCTCTGATAATGTCATCATCATCAGAAGCACAGTATTGACCCAGCAAGTATTCAAGCACATAAGAAGGCACAACGGCATTGCTTTTTATGTCTTTTGTCAGGTCTTTTCTGACAACTTTTCCGGCAAAAACTTCGTTAATCTTTTCTTGTATGTTCATAATTCCTCAAAATCGGTTTGTGTGGTACGGGATATAATCAGTTTTTCATCTATGCCCACGGGGTTTAATCTATCTTTCATTTCAGCATCGAACGCACGCAAATAGGCAAGGTTTTCATCATTGCTTTTTGTGTTGAGTGTCAGGATAACCTCCCTGATCCTGTCTTTAGGGTTTTCTGATGTTGCATCCATGGCAACTACCTCCTCGTTTGACAATTGATTGCCTTGTTTATCATACAAGCCAATCACAACTTCCATGGGTTTATACTGGTTGGATACCGGCTGATCCTGAAATATGCTGATTTTGATGCTACCGGTCGTTATGCGCTTTTGCGAGTCAAGTCGCTTTATGCTGACTTTTTCTGCAAATCTTTCTTTCTTTCTGTAATACCTGATCACCGGAATGATAATCTCCTGAAGGCTTGCTCCGCCATGTGTAAACCGAACACCAATGTTCCCCTGCTTACGATACCGGTTAATGGCGGATGGCAATGCTACATCAAAATCCGATTCAGCCTGAGATGTATGGTTTAACGGAAACACATAACCATGCGATGTTGCGATGCGTTTTCCAATCATAAACCGGGTGTGTTTTTGTATAACCGATTCCGCCTCAGGATAATCCTGACGGGAAGCATCATTCAGGGCTACCTGGTTGTAAATAAACCCATGATCTGCTGTAATGAATGCATGTAAAACGTTCCAGTTATACAGCTTTTTAAGCATTCGTTTTATCTCATCAATTGCTTTGGATACAGCGGCAATGGTTCCTTTCTCCGTTTTTGCACTGTCCCCAACGGCGTCTATCCAGTCATGGAAAATGTAAACGCATTTATGCTGTTTGAAATATTCCCTTCCTTCCTTTTCTGAATAATTCAACAACTCATTCAAATGAATGGCACTGGATGAGGGTTTACCTGCCTCAAGTATTTTTTTCCGGTTTTGCATGCCCTGAGTGCTCATGCCATCTTTCAGGTATGCCGGTCCATGTTCCGTTTCTTTTACATTAAGCTCTTTTCCTGGCAAAAGATTAGCCATTCCCTGATTTGTATCCGATGGAACGGAAGTAATCATACCATCCAGACTTGTCTCATTTTTATTATCGGTTATGAGGGTCTCATACAACTCAAATCCTGCTTCATAGCGAAATGCATCTGATATGATAACAGCATGTTTAGCATCAAAATCTTCCAGATAATGTTCAAAAAATGATGATTGATTTGTCATCCTTAACAAACTGAAATCAAATTCATTATCCTGCATGATTTGCTGCCATCCCACATTCAGGTCAATTAAAAACCGGTCGTAAACCTGGTTGATGGATTCAAGGGACGCTGATAGTTCCTGGTATTCGGCGTCTTTTTCAGTTAACGCATTGCTGATGGAGATGGCTTTCCGGTAATAATAGTCCACTTTGTACAAATCCCTGGTATAATTTTCCAGATAGGCATTGGGACTATCAAATTTCAGGTTGGGGTAATGCTCCAGCACGGAACGCATTGAAGCAGCAAAAAAGATGTATTTAAAACAGAGGCTGTTGATTTCTGAAACATCCTGACGTTCCGTCCAGGGTTTGATTTCATCACGGATAACTGCCGGATTATTATCCAGGCGTGCCAAAGCATCCCTTACAATGCTGTCTGTCATGGTATTTGTATAATAAGCAAAATCAGCATTGACACCATAGACCTCAATCAATTTTTGTTCCTTTATGTTCTTCCCGGCATTTTCCAAAACAGGCTGAATTTTATCCGACAAATGCCGATGTGTTTCCCAGTCTTTTATCAATGCGTAAATATGATTTAACACATAACTGTTCTGCACTTTCATTCCGGCGTAATTATCCTGTGGCAACATTTCAGTTATGTTGCGCATGATGAGATTATATTTAAACCGATTCAAGCTTGCTTGTATGCTTGCTTTGTCCAGTTTGGGCTGATTTTTTCCGGTAATGTCGTTTAACCAGGACAAAACCAAATCTTCAAGCCCATAACGATGTATCCGGTCTAAACTTAATTGAAGCTTTTCAGGTTGCAGCAGGTAAGTAAACAGCTTTATCAGGCTGTATTCTTTGTTAACGACAGTGCTAAAATCAAGCGCAATGGAAATAAGGCCTTCAGAAAGGTTTGCTTTTGTAAAATTAACCGTGTCCAGAATTTTGGCCAGTTTTTCCTGATTGTTTTTGCTTTTTAACACATCTTTGTATTGGCGCACAAGCTGCTCCTGCTGTGGCTGCAGGCTATATTTATCCATAATCTCAGCGACTTCGTCAAGCCTCAACTCCTGGTTGGCAGAATACAAGGCCAATAAGGGGTAATCCTCCCATTCGTCTCCGGTTGGTTTTGAGCTCGTATGATAAAGCAATACCTTCTTTTCAGGTATCTGATATTCCAGTTTGTAAGTCAATCCAAAACAGGCAGCACCCGGCTTAATGACAATCATATCATCCCCTGCAAGCTCTTCTGCTTCTTCCTCGTGAACACGATCCGGATCCCAGAAAAACACAATGCGGGTTTCCGGATTTTCTTTGAATATTTTTTCAATTTTATGTTTTATCATCGTACTTGTTTAATAATGTCAACACCAAACGTCCTTTAAAACTTGTCAGGTATTTTTGTTTTGAGCTTGACGTTTCCTTTTCCGTTCTGCCTAACCATTCAAGTTCAAACAAAGGCTTGATATGGTTATTATAATTTTTTGTTTGCGCTGAAATTTTTAACAGGTTTTCAAGAACCTCTTTTCTACTCCTTGGTACTTTACAAAATTCCAGTATATCCAATGCATGCATCCCAACCTGGTTACTCACCTGGTTACTTATATCAGTCTTTAAGCTATTATCAACCTCAATATCAGGAATTAAGACTTGGTTACCGACTTGGTCACCAACTTGGTCACTAATCTTGTTATTTTCCTTATTGTCAGAGCTTAAGACTTGGTCACCTGCCTGGTCACTTTTTCCTGAAATGTGTTTGTTCAGTGCGTTTATTTTTACCTGTAGATACTTGATGACCTCATTGACATCTTCCAATGTATTTATGTCCCAATATTGCGATGACAACACAATCTTGTCTGATGTAAGCGGTGTTGTTTTCCGCTGGAACAAAGGATGAACATTCAGTACAACCTGGAAAAGCGTTCTGCCTTCATCGGTTTTGAAAATGGGTTCCGGCGACCCATTGCTTTCCATAGCATCACGTATGCGTGGAAAACCAGTGGCTTTTCCTTCCGTTAGTTCAAGCTCCTTTAAAAATTCACCAATGCGGCGGTTTCTGTAATTCCTTGCGCTTATTCGCCTTTGGGTAAGTGTTGTGTTATCAATTGGGGGAACCGGCCCCGGGAAACTCAATACTTCAATGGCATCCGGTAAAACCTGTATTTCAATGGGTGCCGGATAGTCATAGCCTTTGTGATATACTGCATTTGATACAACTTCTTCAAGTGCTTCATAAGGAAAATTATAAAAACGCTGAGCTTTTGCAGCATCGGATTTTTTCGCAACTTCCTCTGCAATGATAGTGGTTTGCAAATAATCCAACACCGACGTAATTTGCTTATTTAAAGGGCCTTTAAATACCTTTTCAGTGAAATTCCTGCCTGAATTGTCTTTGTGTATGCTCAACTCAATATGGGCGTTTTTAAAAAAGCGTTCCGGGTGTTGATTGAAAAACATCAGGCCGACATTTACCGGACGTAATGCTTCATTGCCGCCTTTAACGATGTGCATTTGCTTGCATAATTCATTGAAAGGCATGTCATGGCTTTCATCAAACAGTTTACTGTTGATTGATTTTAGGTATTCCCGGATAAGGCCAAGGTCTAAATCTTCTTTTGTTGCTTCCTGATTCATACGGTCATCAAAGGGAATGCGGGCGGTCAATTCTGTTAATTGCCTGAGGGTTTCTCCTTTTGCTTCAATGGATTTTGAGCCTGAGCGTATGTATGGAAGTTTTACCTTTTTCTCTTTTCCCAGGTTCTTAGGCGCTTTATAGGGACGCATATCTCCTGCAGGACACCACAATATCAAAATGTGCTTGTCCTGAAACACTTCCGGTTCTACGATGGGTCGGTAATTGGGCTGAATGTGATGATTGCACAATTCAATCAATTTTTTTTGTATGGCATCCAGTTGTTCTGGTTTTAATCCATGAGGTGGCAATATAGCTTTCCCGTCCTTTTCTTCAATGCCAATGATGATATAACCGCCATCCCAGTCATTGATATCATTGGCAAAAGCTGCAATGGAATGTACAATGCTTTCAGGGTTCCAGCCTTTTTTGAACTCCAGCCGTTCCCATTCCACGGTTTTGCCGCTTATCAATTTTTCTATGTTTACCGGTAAAGCCATATCTTATTTTATTTCCGCCACAGCGCCTTTAAATTTTTTGATGTTTTCTTTTACACCGTCATCCAGGTCAAATTCAATTTGCCCGAGGCGTTTCAGTGTATCATCGTATTGGATGCATTCCTGTTCATTCTCCTGCAGTTTGTTCAGGCGTTTGAGTTCCTGTCCGCTCAAATTGTCTTCATCTGCCTTTAAGGTTTTTATTTCGTCCCGCATCCATTGCATGTAAGGGTGCAGGTATTTTGAGCGTATGTTTTGCAGGCTGTATTTGTTCATGCGGTGCATGTAGGCCAGCACTTTAAATGCCGATGCCTGCGGGCGTTTTGGATTTGATGCAAACAACCAGTATATGGGTGTTTTTTTGTACAAGCGGCAATGGTATTGCCAGAACTTTTCCTTCAGCCATTTTTCGTAAGGCATGCCAAGGGCATTGTTCAGGAAATTGATGTTCTCTGTGAGTGTGTTTTCTCCCCACACGACTTTTAGGAATTCTTTTACCCGCTTTGCAGCATCATCCGGGAAGGGTGAATCGTTGCCGTTGAGTGAAATGATGCCATCATCATCCATGGGAAATTGCTGGTTTGTGATGCCGTGTTTTTCCAGGGCTTCCTGCATTTGCTCGCCCTGATTGGCCATGATTAAACCGGGTTTATCCAGGCTGTAACGCCCCAACATGCAGCCCAGCGCGTAGCTGAGCAACTGCATCATCACCACATCCTGCTTGATGGGCAATGCCTGCAATTCGCCGGTTTCCCTGTACTCATTTTCCGCTTCCTCCAATTGCTTTGTGTCAACCTCATCCTGCAGGATGGTGATTTCCTTAAAGGGCACATCCGGCGTTAGCTCATCCTGCAAACCGTAAATATCAATGAAAATGCGGTTGAGTTCTTCTTCATTCTGGTGAAGCTGCAAAAAATCTGCTTTGGCTTTTTCATGCCACTGCCGAAAGGCTGATTCCAGGCTGGTGTTGTATTGGATGAGCGGCATCTGCTGGAAGTCCCAGGAGTATTCGTTGGAGTCCCAGTCAAGCCTTGAAATTTTGACATTTTCATCAAAAAATATTTCTATTATGACTTCGTCAGAATTATTGCACATATAAGGCACATTACCCACATTCTCAACTTGATAATTTAAAGTAGGATTTATAATACCTAATAAAAGTCCACCAGTAAAACTATTTAATAGTGAACAAATACTTTTTAGTTTAATCGATTCACAAAACATACTAGATCCAGCCACATCCCATAAAAAACCTTTTGGATAATATCTTGATGATAATGAGCTTGAACTAATATATGACCAAGAAACTGATTCATTAAAATAGTAATCTATAAATTTAGTCCTATTTCTTGTAAAATCACATCCTTTATGACGAAAATTAACAACTAAGTCATGATTACCGTACCACTTCCTACCTTTACCACCTTTATTATAAGGAATCCAGTATTTTTTTAATACATTAATTTCTTCAATATTTTTTTCTTTTGTATTTAATTTATCATAATCAATCTCTTGCCAATACTTAACTTTATTATCATTATTGCCAGTAATCATACCTTGAAACAAGGTTGCGTAATCTGATAGTTTTTTATTCTCAAAAGCTTTTGTAACCTTCTCACTCACCCAATACGCAATGGGGCTGCCGGGGATTTTGGCAAAGTTGGTTTGGGAAACGTTGGGGAAATAGTTTTTCCCATTCAAAAAGGCTTTTTCCTTTTCATGGTTGCTTTTATACTCCACAAGGCGGTGGTAATTGGCTTTGGCTTCTTCTCTACTTTCATTTTCTAAAACAAAAGCGGTGGATTGCACCACTTCGCCACTTAATTCTTCAAATGTTCGGGGGCCGAGATGCAGCATGCTTTTAATTGTGTGTTCCTGCAAAATAGTTTCCCTGAGTTTCTCATAACTGGATAAAAACATCCATGAATGTTGGTTAATCATGCCCATTAACCCCTGTTTATAGGCAAGATTCAAAGCAACCTCCATAAACACGGCAAACAAATCACTTTTGCTTTTTGGGTAATTATCATTGATGTAATTTTTCAGTTCCCCGTTCATGTTTTTTTGCCCCATGTAAGGCGGATTAGCCACCACCGCTGTGTATTGTTGCGTAAGTAACAGCAGGGGCTCCAGAAAAGGCCTGAGAAATTCGGTATCCATGTCGGATGCTTTGGCTTTTTCTCGAAACCGCTTTTTTATGTGCTTTATGGCCTCATCCGATAACGATAATTTCAGGGCAGAACCAATGTTTTTTCCCTGCTGCAATAAGTGCATCTGTTCAGCCAGCTCTTTGGTGTATTGGTATCCCTCTTTGCCCAAAAAGCTGTCAATGCTTTCGCTGCTTAACGAAAGGTTTTCGGGAAAAGTATAAACGTGAGGCCGAATGCTGTCCGGGCCTCCGTAAAATCTGGTTTTCAGCACATCCGCATCGTATTCAGCGGCTTTCAGGAGCAGAGCAAAACGGGCAAGCTGCATGGCACGCAGGTCAATATCAAGCCCGTACAAATTATGTTGTAAAATGCTTTTCACGGCCTGCCGGGCATTGTATCCCTGTTCCCTGTACATTTCCATCAGCCATTCAAAGGCCACCACCAGGATGTGCCCGGAGCCACAAGCCGGGTCAAGCAAGGTGAGCCCGGTGACATCATCCACAATGCTGTCTTCTGTTTCATCCGCCGGGTTTTCCACAAGGTAGTTCATCTTGTCTTTCAGCGGGCTGCCGGGTTCCATGGCAAGGTAAAGTTTGCCGAGGGTATTTTCCACCATATAGCTTACAATCCAGCGGGGTGTAAAAATTTCGGTGGCTGCCGGGATGTCTTCGGGCCGGGCTTTTTTCTTTTGCTTAAAGCCTTTAAACACTTCGTCTTTTTTTTCCGAAATGTAAAACTGATACATCCAGCCGATGAGTTCCACCTGCCGGTAATCCTCATCGGAAATGGCACGGCTTGTGTTTAGCTTATCGAGAAAGCCGTTTTCCATCAGCAGGTTTGAAGGTATCAGCAATTCGGTGTAATCGTCCATCCCGCCAAATACATTGTACAGCAGGGAAGAGTGATTGCAAAAATCATTGATTAAGAGGTTAAAAGCCTCCGTATCCTTATCATCCCGCAGGTATTCATCCAGGCTGTCCTGCATGGCCGTATTGTGCAGCTTATGCATGCCCCGCCTGGCATTTTGAACTATGGCGGGTGTGCGTGTGCCTTCAGAAAAAGGCAGAACGGGAGAAATGTAATTGTTTTTCTCTAGTATTTGAATTGCCATCAAGCGGTTAAACCAGGTATAAGCAGCTTCTTCCGTTGTGTTGATGAAATCTTCCGGTGTTTTTATTCTATTATGTAGCTTTTGCCATTTTGTGTAATCGTTTTCATCCGAAAACACCTGTCCCCTGAAAATGTAACCACCATGCGTTGGTTTGGGTTGAGCATGTACCTGTGCGCTTTCATCAAACCCCCAATGGTTTAGGGATGTCATTACGCCTTCCATAAGGGAACGACGTGCTTCTACGGCAAATTTTTTGATGGCATTGGTGTTCATAAAGGCTGCTTAATTTAAGTAAAGTTTGCGGTGTTTTTTGAGTTTGGCTTTCAGCATGGATTCAAGTTCCTCAAGGTATGCTTTCAGTTCGGCATCGCTTGTAATTGTCCGGGGCTCAAGCTCGCTTGCAAGCTGTACCGGGGTGCTAACCACGTATTCATCCCCTTTGTTTTTGCTTTCCTGTTCTTTTTCCGCTTCAAGCTTTTTCAAAAATTCAATTTTCATATCCTCTGCGGTATGGAACATGAGTTTCAGGGAAGTGATGTTGCTGTTCTTCTCTATTAATTCATTGTAATAATCACGCGAAGGCAAAATATTGGTTTCAAGCACCAGGGTTTCCTGCTTATCTTCAAGCTCATCAAAAACAGCATTGAATTTTTTAATGAGTTTTTCACGGGTTTCTTTCAGCATGTGCTCAATGGTTTTATTCAGGGCTTTCATACGTTTAATGAACAGAGGCAGTTCATCCCATGGTGTTTTATGCCTGAAGGCAAAATCATCAAGCTTTTCTGCTTCAGTTTGATCATCCTGATTAAGCTGGCCAAAATTCTGCTTGTTATCAATGCAAAATTTGCGGATTTTTACATAATGCTGCAGTTGTTTATCGGTGAATTCATCGATTTGCCCGTACAAATCCTGTAACTGTTTAAGTTCGGATTTCTTTTGAATAACAGCCTCCATAGATTCTGCAGTATCCCGTTTCAGGGCAATGGCATTTAGTGTATTCAGGTAATTATCAAGGTGTTCTGCAAAGGGAAAATCAGAGCAAGAGTTTTTAAGCTGATTGATGGCTTCCGTTTTGGTTTTTACGGCATCTTTAAAATCATTGACAATGTTTTTTGGTTCCCTTCCGGGAGATACCACCTGTTTTAAAAAGATATCTTCATTTACCGTCTCAACAAATTGTTTGATTTTTTGCGGGTCTATTTGCCGCTTACTGATGATGGTAAGCATGGCCCGTTCCCTGCGGTTTATAGCTTTATCTGCAAACTCTTTAAGGGAAATTTCCTCATTGTTGTATTCAAATTCGCGTTTGCCTTTTTGCGCCAGATTAATAAGCACATCAATGCAGGCATAAAGGTTCCATCCATAGGGTTGCTTTTCAAATTTATCAATAACATCATTCAGGGGCACGGATTCTCCCAGTTGATTCAGAAAATTGTCAACCTGTTCCTCAGCAGGGCTCAAATCAGCGTTTGTTGACAGCTGTGTGTTTTTAATCGTGTTGTAAATATCTTCGGTTTTGGCGGCGTAGGGGTCTGCAAGGTGAATTTTATTGTAAATATTGCCAAGGTGTTTATCCACATAGGCTTTCAGACGTTCTGCAGGTTTGCTGATGTTAAACTCAGCGGCAGAATACACGTGCTGAGCTGAAATAAAATCCGTTTGATTGAAATAATCTGTCAAAGAAGTTTGCAGTTCAGTTTGTAAAGCTGCATTGGCTTCATAAAAAGCATCAATGGTTGATTTCATGCTATCTGAAAAGCTGCTGTAATTGTTGGAAATAAAGGTTTGTGTTTTAATAAACTCATGGAATTTATCCTTATTATTGCTGTACCATGCTTTAAAACTGATTGCCAGGGCTTTTTTGGCTTGCTCATGCGCAGTTTGTGCCAGTGATTTTTCATAAAGCAATAGAAAGTTAATGTCAAAGGCCCCTTTGGTTATGAGTTGTTTGTCATCAACATTAATGGAAGCCTTAAACACATTACCTGAAAGGCTGTATTTATTGTCCGGCTTTAACACTGGTTTGAGGATAAAATCATAAAAGACAGACCAGATGTCTTCCTGCCCGATATTAACACTCTTTATTCGCTTTGCAACTTCAATTTCCTCTTCTTTAAAAAACTTATATATGCCGTTTTTGTATTGTATGATGTTTTCTTTCTCCAGCTTATGTAAAACATCTTCAACCCTGTTTTGCAGCTCGGATTTAGAATCTTCAATGCTCTCAATCAGCAACAAGGCTACATTTTCTGCATTGGCGGGGAAGGATACGGCAATATCCTCTTTCAGGTTAGCAATCATAAACAAAATTTTCACCACCCGTTGGGCAAATGCATCATGCTCGGTGAGCGTCAATGCCCGTTTCAGGATATTAAGCGCCCTGTTTTTAAGCCGTTCTCTGAAGCTGTTGTTAAGGTACAGGTCAAAAGGCACAAAATACCCTTCTTCGTTTTCTTTACACAATTTTGCTGTCGCATGGGTGATGCCGATGATGGAGCGTTCGGTATTTTTCACTTCCTCATCTACAAAGTCATTGTAAGCAAATGACTGAAACACATCAGAAATCAATTGAAACTGGTATGGTATAAATGGGTATGAAAGCACAAAATCATCTTTATCAACAAAGCCTTTGTACAATGGAGAATCTGTAACAAACTGGTTTTCCACATCCACTTTATTGGTTTTATAAAACTCCGACAAACGTTCTTCACCCTGCGGTGCTTTTTCAAGCACCCTGTGTTTTGTGATTTTTGAGGCATCAAGGCTTTCCAGCGAAATGCGGGTTTCAAAACGTCCCATAATTTTACCAAATGCACCGGTAGCGTTACCGGTATTGTTAATTACCTCAGGCAGTTCTTGCTGTGCGGTGCAGGTTATCCACACCTGATTGTTGCATTTTGCACCCACTTCTTCAACAATGGTTTCAAGGTTAAGCAGCAGGTTTTGATTGTCACCTATGTACTGTGATATCTCATCCACAAGGAAAAGCAGTCGATAATTTTCATCCTGCGTACTCAGGAAATCATTGATCTCATCAATAAGCTCGTTAATGCTGTAATCCTGCCTTCGATTGGTAACCACATCACGTATGGATTCCTTATCCAATTCCGGATACATTTTACCGGCAATATCCAGTACTTTACCCATGTGAACAAAGGAAAGGTTTTGTTGATTACCTCTCCAGGGCATATTCAATGCAGATTGTATTTCATTTTGGAAAGCCTCAAATTTTCCGGCTTTTTGCAAGGGTTTTTCAAGGTATAAAGCAAGGGCAACGTTTTGATTGTTGAAGCCCCGGTGTTCATTGAGTTTATTCAGAAAAACCTCAGTAATGGTATTGCCTTTTTTGGCGTTTTTTGAAATCGCATCAATGTTGAACAGAATGGTATCAAACCGCTTTTTAGTGAGACTCCGGTAAATGTTAGCAACAGAAGCTGGCGTTACATCCGTTTCAAGGTCATCCAGGTTTTTAATGCTTTCCCTGAATTTATTTAATGCACGCTCACGGTATTTGGGATGCAGGCAGTAATAAATGTATTTAATAAAGTGAGATTTACCGCTCCCGTAATATCCGCTTACCCAGACACCGGTTTTGCCTTGCTTTTTATTGACAATGGCATCCAGGTACTTATGCAGTCCTCTGGTAATTTCGGGGGTAAAAATGTATTCATCAATTTCCTGTTGGATGAACTTTTCTTCAAGTTCAGACACAACCACTGCCGGGTTGATATGTCTGTCTATGTCTTTTTCAAAAAGTGCTTTAATTTTCATAGTTTGTTAATCAATGATTTGATTCAAATTTGTAGCTCGGTATGCGTTTTCTGATTTCACGGAGTTGAACATTTTATAACTGCCTTCCACATATGTGCCGGGATAAAAAATGATCAATTTAAAATTCTTCACAATTTTTTCAATGTTTTTTGTAAAAGTATGTACTCTTAAATAAGGAAATAAATTGCCAAAACCATACATCAGCAGGTAGGCTTTCTTTTCAACAGGTTCTTTTGTGAAGTGTTGTTTGATCTGCTCCCCAAGGTAATCATACAGGGCATCTTCATTCAATTTATCCTCAATGAAATACCTGGTGTTTTCCGATTCTTCTTTTTCCTTATCAAGGATAGCCTCAAGCATATTAACCCCGCCCACATCTTCTTTTTTTAAATATTCAATAAAAAAGTCATAGATGTTTATCAGTTGACATTGCAGATTATTTGCAGGTCTGCTTAGCTGTTCATTCAATTTTTTTATGCTTTTTCTGGCTTCATATTCTTGATCAGGCTCATAGGTGTATATGTATATGGGGAACATAAGCAAGCCCGTGTCTGCTTCCTGAAACCCTTCATCGGATAGGTGTTCAAATAAATTGTCAAAATTAATACTCATCACAAGAACTATTTATGTGGGATGACATCAATAAACCATGCCTCTCCCAATTTATTAAAACTATTCTTAAAGGTTTTGGGAATATTTACTTCAGTAATTTTCCCATTATCAAGAATTCCGGTCTGGCGCATAATTTTTATCAGATTAATGCCCATATCCGTTATTGAACGTTTGGATTTTTTTTCCAGCTCATCATTCACCCTTGCTTTTTGTTCCACATAGTCATTAAAATCTCTTGCTGACAAATCAAACTGAAAGTTAATCCACTTCTCATGCACCACATCAAGGTAAAAATCAAAAGCAAGGTCATAAGTAAGTAAAACAGCATAAAACAGGATCAATTTACGTTCTTTTTCATTGCTTTTTTTAAAAAGCTGCCAGATTGCTTTTTTATTCACAGCCTTAATGCGCCGAACCGCTTCTGAAACGATTCTTTTAGCCGTTTCATCAGAGCCGGTATTCATGTAATTTCCTTTGTTTAATACTTTTTGGACAGTTAACCCATCGTATGCATCAAAAGCTTCAACAATATCGGCTATTTCTCTCATCAAAAGGTCTCCACTGGTCAGGGACGATGTGTATCTTTTTTCAGGCATCAACTGTTTTTTTTTATAATCGTACTAAATTCATTCAAAAGTAATAAAATTACTATGATTTTAAATTGTAATCCGGGATACTTTATTCTTCATCCATCATAAGGATTGTGAAAATCAGGTTTGAGGGACATTCTTTCAATGAGTAAATATTTTATCACTAAGCAATGCTGATAGGTCATTGAACTCAATAAAACTTTCAATGCCTAATTTTGTCAATTTGCATATTTAGACATATACGATTTCAAACATAAGTAATCAAATAAATTGAGTGAATTTGATTCAGAGATTTTGGATGATTATATCAAGCGTAATACCGAAACAATGACATATGTTGAAAACTATTTGATACATAGATCGGGATTGTTCCTTATTTTGATTTGATCTGTGTAATTTTACAGAAAACATAGCAATATGATTAAAGAATACATCACACAAATTGATTTTAGCATCCTCTTTCAGACTTATCAGGGCTTTATTGGTGTTATTATTACGGGAGGGATTGCAGTTTGGCTTTTCCTGCTTGGGATTAAAAAAGAAAGAAGATTGCATCAGGAAAAGTTGGATTATGAGTATGATGTAGAAATTAATCGAAAAAGAGAGTACTTGAGGGAGATGCTTAAAAGGATTGAGCGGGATGTACGTAAACAAAACGAACACTACTCTAATTGGTGCAAAACAGTAAATTCAAATCCTTATCAATTGATAATACCAGAACAAAGACCGCACTACTTTTTAAAATCATTTCTTGATAATGAAACGAAAAATTTGTTTGAGGTTTGTAATTTCAAAAACATAACAATGGACAAATTTAATGAAGCGATTTATGGTTTGGCTTATTTGCACGATGTGATCACAAAAGCTTATGATGATTTTGTCCATGGCAAAGGAAAGTTGAAGCAAAATGCAGCGCAAGGTTTTGCAAATATGATAATAAAGATAGTCGACAGTGATATCAACAATCTTAGCGATAAGGAAAAAGAATTTATCCTAAAACAGAAAAATGAGGTAACCGAAAAAAACAATCCGGCTATAAGAGAACTTGAAAAGGATTACCAAAACTTAATAAAACCAATTATCTTATTTTATAATAAACAAATAAAGGTATCAATTGCTTTTCATTATAACTTCTTTATCTATGCCATGAAAGCGGGTGATTGCCGGGAAACGATAAAAGGGTTGAATGAATACGACAAAAAGGATTTAGTAAAAGTTATACCGGAGATTGATGAAAAAGTAACTACACTGGAAAGAATTGCTAATTTAATGTAATATGTTTTCAAAAAACCTAATTCAATACTTTGACCGATTAGAAAAAATTAAATCAATTGATGATTGGATAGTAACTGACACTGAGCCTATTGAAGGGAAACTCAAAAGTGAAGATATTGAAATATTAAAAACCGAAAGGAAAACATTAGCATTTTGCCTGAAAGACGGCGATTTGCAGAAATCAATTGGCGAAACAGATAAGAAAGGACAAGTGACAGAATATCCGAATACTAAGAACTTCTCTAAAGATGATTTTGACCACATTAAAAAGCGTTCTAAATCTGCAGAAAACCCGTTCCTTAAAAGCAGGTATTCCCATTTATGTTGGAAGATAAATAAGCATAAAAGCTACGCCGAGGATGCAATAAAAGCATACATCAAAAGTGTCGAGACTATTTTAAATCGAGAAGAAGGGGATTTTAATTATGAGGTTCATTTATATGCACAGGCTATTGTTTATATTTCAAAAAAAATAAGAAACATTAATACCAATTCCAAGCAAGCAATCGATAAGTTATTACATGATGCAAATGTTCCATTTCATAAAAAATATGAAGTTGGTGAATTTTGCATGAAACACAGCTTCTTTGATAAGCAAGAATTAATTGGACTTTTAGAATATTTCGATTCGCAAAACAACGACAAATTAGACTATCATGATACAATAGAACTATTGAATTTATTGATTCTGATTGCAAGGAAAACAAACAAACCGACGAAGCAGTATTACAAATTACTTGCTGAAAATGAAAGGTATCTCTTAGATCAACATCGAGAAGAAAACGATCATATTAGGATATCTACTTTTTTAAAAATTGCTCAACTCTATAAAGAAGCTGGATTAGCACAAGAATATGATAATGCGATGCAAGAATATACTGCATTAAAACCCCACATTCATTTAGATGCTGTAAAATTTGAACTTGACAAAGATCTAAATGAGGAATTGAATAAATATCAAAACAAACTGCGAGATAACATATTAGAAGCTGATAGTGACAATATTCTTGCATGGTTTTCAACCAACATCTCATTTCTTTGGGATGATGAAAAATTAGAAAAAGCGCCCAGTTTATTTAGCGACAATCCTTTTTTAAAACACTGCAATAAAACATATCTTGATATCAATGTTAATTTGTCAAACCCAAGCGAAGAAGAGGTTTTAGAATCTGACAAGTTCAGACACTATAGTTCTTTCTTGTATCTAAATTTTATAGTTTTATTTATAAAGACATTTAGTTTAGGGGTGCTTGCTGGGAAATTAAATTATTATAAAGTTTTTAAATATCTTCGTAAAAAGACATGGTATGGACAACGGTTTCCTAAAAAATTAGCAGAGACACATATTGACGAAGATACATCGTGGTTAAGTTTAATTGCACCAGGTCTTTTTGTTCTCTTTAATCATTTTGAGAAAAATGTGGTAGAGAATAAAGTAAGCCCTAATTACATACTTGCCATTGACAGTTTAACTTTTAAATTTGAAGGTGCATTGCGCGATTTTATTAGAATATCAGGTGGCTCTACAACTTATCAAAATAAAGATTCAAATTTTCAAGAACAATCCCTTGAGCAATTGCTAAACCATCAAGTAATTAAGGATAAATTTTCAATTGAAGACCGCTTGCTTTTTGAATATGTATTTACGCAGAAAGGTTGGAACCTTAGAAACAATGTTGCACATTCATTCTTTCCATATTCAAATTATTCATATGATATTGCAATTATAATATTTCTATGTATTTTACGGTTAGGACAATATAAAATGACATAAAAAGAAATGATATTTCTTGATCAAATTAAAGAAAAAGACGAAATTGTTAATAGAATTTGTGATAGCCTATTTGATATAGCCTTACAAAACCAAGTGCATGCATCAGAGTTGCTTATTGTTGCACTAAATGGGGCATATACCAATAAGGTCTATTATTATGATGGGATAAAAACAAATCCCCATACTATTGGACCAGACAGAATTGGATTTTCTAACAATGATAATGCAGAGTTTATTAAAAAATATGTAACCGCTAATGCGTTGCGTGAACCAAACAAAGCCAAGCATCATAAAAACATGGTAGAGTTAAAAAACAATAACAAGGCATATTATAATGAAATGATAGATTTAGAAAAACAATCCATACAAATTGAATTCCTTATTTATTTAAAAATCTCTGGAGTTTCCCCAAAAAAATCAAATAGGGAATAATTTAAGCTGAATACAGTTT
>CAZTNS010000057.1:0-19198 GCA_964615585.1 uncultured Bacteroidales bacterium
CATTGACAATGGATATTGTTCCATTGAAGATACTACTGAAGTGGCAATGTATCCTCCGGATATGTATGAATTTCCGCAAGGGACAGATACAACGGTTTGCGTTGATGAATATCTTGATTTAAGTGTTACTGCTCCTTACGATAACAATGTTGAATGGCACATTGGTTCTGATACCATATATGGCAGCAACTTACATTATCCATACCCCGGTGTTGATTCCATTATGGTGGAAGTGGTATCAGACAATGAAAACGGCTGTTGGGGACTGGATACCCTGGTTGTTTATTATGAAGACTGCACTGGCATTGAAAATACTTCAGCAGCGTTTTCGGTAAACATTTATCCAAATCCGGCTAAAAATATTGTTTATATTAAATGTGCCGGTGGAGAACGTGTCAAAATGTATGATATAACCGGTAAGGTGTTGTTTACACAGAAATTGTCATCAGACAAAACCGGTATTGACCTTATGTCAATTCCCGAAGGCATGTATTTTATTGAAATAACCAACGGGAATGATCGTATATTCAAAAAGATTGAAGTGATGAGATAGGTTGCTATCATGCCATACAAACAAAAAGCCGCAATTGAAACAATTGCGGCTTTTGTTTTATACACATGGTAATAGTGTTATTGTATTCCCTGCAAGCTCGGTTGCCTGCGTCTTTGTTGGCCGGGGTAATCAAAATATTTCTCAAACATTGGCGTATGATCTTGTAAAGCGGCTTCGATAGCAGCCAAAACATCATCACGTTGATATCGTAAAGCAATGCGGTAACAATCCTGTATGGTTTGCAGCGCCATAGCTACTTCTCTTGAATTCCCGGGTATTTTATTTTCGGGCAGTGAAAAATGGTATCTCAATTCCTGATCATAAATTGAAACAATGTACGAGATGGTTTCATCGCCTTTTTCATTTTTTTCCAATTGATACCATGCATCTGCTAATTTTGTGGAGAAAACATCCGGCGTAAACACATCCATAGGAACCTGTTTTTCACAACGCTCCAGCACCTCTATCGCCCTGTTTGTATCTCCTTCATTGCGAAGCCTGTTGGCCAGGCGTACAAAGCGTTGTCTGAGCTGAACAATTTTGGTTGTTCTTCTGATGGTGTAATCAGCATAAACAGACGGATCTTCAATATTTCCGTATTCAAATTTATTCATCAGATTGTCGTAAAGTAATTCAGTATCAATACGGCTGTCATTTTTGGTTTTTATTGGAGTCAGCCTGAATGAAAAACCGTCAAGCTGGAAGTATTTTCTAAGATTCAGTGTTTCATTACGTCCAATTGAAGTGTAGTAAATGGGGCGTTTCCAATCAAAATTGGCAAGCAGGTCAATTACCATCATCTGATTTTTCAGGATGTAATCCTGTTTTGTATCCCAGCGGATTTCATTATCCATCAGGTGTGCATCCCCGGGTTTTACAATGCCACTTTCAACAGCATTGGCCGAATCAACCGGCAGAATCATTTTGGTTGTTGGATAGGTATAAAACACTTCGCCTGTGCGTGTCCTGAGTTTGGATTTTGAATCATCAGCAATGAAATCAACTATCCTGTTTATGGGTTGATACCCTTTATATCCCGGTTGTTCATACAGGTAAGAAATATCCCTGGCTCCCGGTTCGTATGTTTCCTGTTCGAAGCTAAAAGGCATGGGATCGGCTTCGTAAGTTTTCATTTTCATTTGATCAATGTACCAGTTGCTGGCTACATAAGGCAAACAACATACTTTTACGTCCGTTCTGAAGCCTTCTACTTCCTGTGCATACCATATTGGGAAAGTGTCGTTATCTCCGTAGGTGAATAAAATGGCATTGGGCAGGCATGAAGCAAGGTAATTATGAGCGAAATCCCTGGCTACATATCTGTTGCTACGGTCGTGGTCATCCCAGTTTTCTGCAGCCATTTGTAAAGGAACCAGCAAACATAACCCGCTTGCCAAAGCAGCGATTACAGGCCCCTTTCCAATGTATTGCAAGAGTTTGTAAATCCCAAGCGTCCCTAATCCAATCCATATGCTGAATGCATAAAAAGACCCGGCATAAGCGTAATCCCTTTCGCGTGGCTGATAGGGATATTGATTCAGGTAGAACACAATGGCCATGCCTGTCATCACAAAAAGCAGCAAAACGATCCACCCGTCGTGTTTTTGTTTTTTAAAGTGGAAAAGCAGGCCAATTAAGCCAAGCAATAAAGGCAACATGTAATATTTATTGTGTGCTTTATTTTTCAGATACCCGGGGAGCATATCTTGGTCGCCTACCCTTGGTGTATCAAAAAACGGAATGCCCGAAATCCAGTTGCCGTGAACGGTATTGCCATGTCCCTGAATGTCATTCTGACGCCCGGCGAAATTCCACATGAAATAGCGCCAATACATCCATCCAAGCTGATATTTAAATAAAAATTTCATGTTCTCTCCAAAGGTAGGAAGCCTGTTGCCCCGGATGCCGGTCCAGTTTTTGTAAGCTTCAACATGGTTGGGATCAGAAGAACTCCACATCCGTGGGAATAAGGTCAGGTGCTCCTTATTATATTTAGATTTTCTTTTATGATCAACAATTTTATATTTATTGTTTTTTCTCAGATAAACCGCGTTTCCTTCTTCTGTTCCAATGCGTTCTGAGTTGTAATATTCTCCATAAAACAATGGTGTATCCCCGTATTGTTCCCTGTTTAAGTATGTCAGGAACTGATACATATTGTCAGGATCGTTTTGGTCCATTGGTGGTTCCGCAAGAGACCTGATGATGATGATCGAAAACGTGCTGTATCCTATTAAGATAAAAGCAAAAGCTATCATGATGGTATTTAACAATGGCTTGTAATTATCGTACAGTTTCCACGCTGTAAAACCAATGGCAGCTATGATCAAAATAGACAGGAAGGTGCTGCCCGTCATGAAAGGCACACCAAGCAGGATTAAACCTATGACAATACAGGCAACCCCTATGCTTTTATTGAATTTATACTGTGTAAAATAGATAGCTCCGGCCAGTGAAGCCAGCAAAAGAATCAACCATGTAAATACCCCGGCATAATAGGGGAGGCCCATGTTATTTACAAACAACAAATCAAACTTAAATGAAACTTTGGCCACACCGGGTATGACACCGTACATAAGTACCGCCAAAATCAATATTGCTACACCCAATGCACCAAACACACCTTTTTTAGAAGGCGTGTATTTTTTGAAATAATAAATGAATACCATAGCGGGTATGGCAAGCAGATTAAGCAGATGTACGCCTATGGATAACCCTATCAGCAGGGCTATCAATAAAATCCATCTATACGCATGTTTGGCATCAATGGCCTGTGCCCATCGCAGCATGGCCCAAAATACAATTGCTGTGAAAAATGAGGATGTGGCATAAACTTCCCCTTCTACGGCAGAAAACCAAAATGAATCGGAAAACGTATAAACCATTGCACCCACCATTGAAGCGCCAATAACGGCTATGATTTTGGCTGCATTCAATTTGTTGTCAGGTGCAATAATCCGTTTGGCAAAATAGGCAATGGTCCAGAACAGGAACATGATGGTAAATGCACTTGCCAGGGCTGACATGGTGTTTGCCATTTTTGCCACATTGGCGGGGTCACTGGCAAACAAAGAAGCAAGCCTGGTTAAAAGCATAAATGTGGGTGCTCCCGGCGGATGCCCGACTTCAAGTTTATACCCGCTTGCAATAAATTCACCACAATCCCAGAAACTTGTTGTGGGTTCTATAGTTGAAATATAAACTATGGCAGCTATCAGGAATGCCACCCACCCAAAAATCCTGTTGACAAGTTTGTAATTCATCATAAGGTTGTTTTGTTAAAATTTAAAATGTAAAGAACAAAAATAGAAAAAAAGGCTGAAAAATTTAATTTCAGCCTTTTTCTTTTTTTACGTCAAAAAACAAAGATTTTTTATTTGTACTCCTCGATTTTCTCGAGGTTTTCAATAAACTCCTGTGATACTTGTTCAAGCTTATCGCTTTTTTCATTCACAGCTTCATTGTAATTCTCTTCATAATTGTCAATTTTCTTACCTTCAGCTTTTTCCTGTTTTTCTTCTTCAATGCGTTTGTTGATTTTGTGCACAGTTTCATAGTAAGAATTGGCAATTGTTCTGAGTTGATCATATTCGGAGTCTTTATTGCCTTCTGCTTCAGTGGATATTTCTCCGTCTTCATAAAACTTATCAAAAGTTTCGTTGAAATATTCGAGATTTGTAATGAGCTTTTCTACGTCAGCTTTTGCATCTTCTTTATCGCAGGAGATAGCAACAAGCGAAAAGATGATAAGTACATATAAGATTGGATTTTTCATAATCATTTTCCTTTTTTTTAAATTAATTATTTGGTTATTCTTTCGAGCCATTTTAACATAAATATCATGGTTATCATCGAAATGGTACAAACTACAACAAATACTGTCCATGTAATCCACAGTGGGATGCTTTCATAAAGGATAGCGCCGATAAAAAGCAATTGGTTACCTACCGCTGTGGCACCAAGCCATCCGCCTTGCATGATCCCCTGGAGGTGTGGTGGAGCAACCTTGGACACAAATGAAATTCCCAATGGGCTGATAAACAATTCTGCCATGGTCAGAATAAAGTAGGTACCAATCAACAGGAAGGGAGTAACCTTGGCTGCATCCGGCAAGGGGCTTCCGTCAATATCCGAGAAAGGTGGTAAGTTTCCTGAACCAAAGGCCATGACAACATAGGCTAACGCAGCAATTCCCATCCCAATGGCAATCTTTCTGGGTGTGGAGGGTTCTTTTCCTTTAGAACGGAGCCAGCCAAAGAAGCCCATAACAATAGGTGTGAGCAATACAATAAAAATCGGATTGATTGACTGGAAAATTTCTGCCCCGACAATGGAAATGGAGCCGATGTTAATTTTTATGGCACTCAGATCAGTGTAATCCCGTGCAAACATGGTAAGCGTAAGGCCGTTTTGGTGAAAAGAGAACCAGAAGAAAATAACAATGCCAAATACTGCAAACAAAGCATATAAACGCTGTTTAATTTCTTTGGCTTCCATCTGGATATTGTCCGCTTTTTCTTCTTTGGCTTCTGCAACATTTTTAGATTTCTTAATGCTCGGGAATTTGTTTTTGTTGACAAGGTAAATGACAACTGAAATGAGCATGGCAACAATGGCTGCACCAAATGCATAGTGGAATCCAGTATTAAATACACTCAGGTACTTTGTGGCAAAAGCAGTGGCATCAAAACTTGCGGTGGCCTGAGTAACTGTAGCAGCAAGTTGTTCGAAACGACTTGCCGGGTCAAGAGCAAATACTTGTTCGGCAGCGGCCTGCGCTTTAGCAATGGCCCCGTCACCCACAACTTTTGTTCCTTCCAGGGTGCCTTCAAGATGTTTATGACAAAGGTTGGGAAGGTTGGCATCGTACTTGAAGTTTGACAGGCTCAGCCACCAGTTACGAATAGCGATAGCTGTAAATGGAGCAAAAATTGCACCCACGTTGATGAACATATAGAACAGGGAAAATCCGGAATCCCGCATCTTATCATAAGTGGGATTGTCGTACATCTGGCCAACAAGCGCCTGCAGGTTTCCTTTAAACAATCCATTACCAAAAGCAATGACAAACAAGGCAAAACAGGTCATAATAAGCATTAAAGTCCTTTTGTCAGCAGGAACAGGAGTGTCCGTCGGAAGGGCCAGCATCAGATAACCTATCCCCATGACAATCAGTCCGACTAAAATTACACCTTTGAAATTCCTTAGCTTATCTGCAATCAATCCGCCGACAAAGGCCAGAATGTAAATTGAAAAATAGAATACAGAATAAATTAATCCTGCATCTTTCCCGCTAAGTCCAAACTTGGCCTGTAAAAACAGTACCAGGATCGCCATCATGGTATAGAAACCAAATCGTTCCCCCATGTTCGCTAGTGAGGCTGGTATCAGCCCTTTTGGTTGATTTTTAAACATAGTATTTGTATTTTTAAATTAGTTCCAAAACAATGTTCTACTATATTATTTGTTAAAAATTGAACAACAAAAATAGTTTTTTTTTCTAAACCCCAAAGCAAAGGATAAGCATTTCAAAAAAAAAATGTAAAAAATGATTACAGACTTGTTAAATCAACTGATAATAACTAATTTAGTGTTCTGTTTAAATTTGAGTATAACCACTATAAATTGTATATTATGAAGTTGTTTGAAACATCACAAATAAAAAACATTGATCAATACACCATCGAACATGAGCCCATATCATCTCCGGATCTGATGGAAAGAGCAGCTACACGCATGGCAAAATGGATTATAAGTAAATTTGATAAAAAACATCCATTTTGGGTTGTGGTTGGCCCCGGGAATAATGGCGGAGACGGTCTTGTGATTGCCAGATTGCTGGTAACCAGAGGATATGATGTTACGGTATGTATGTTACGGTTTACGGATAAGATTTCTGATGACTGCCGGTTGAACCTGGAGAGGTATGAAGAAACAGGGGGAAAACGCATGGATGTAAAAACGGCTGATGATATGCCAGAAATAACAGGGAATTCTGTTGTTGTGGATGCAATATTTGGTGCCGGGCTTACCAGGCCGGTAAAAAAACTGCCGGCAGAAATCATCGCAAGCTTAAATCAGATAAAAGCACAAAAAATTGCAATTGATATGCCTTCCGGCCTGTTTGGTGAAGACAATTCTCAAAACACAGGATCAATATTTAAGTCAGATGATACGTTGACCGTACAGTTTCCCAAGCGTTCGTTTTTTTTCAGGGAAAACCGTCAATTTACCGGAGAGGTACATGTCATTGACATCGGCTTACACCCAGAGGCCATAGCGCAAACAAATAGCGATTGGTACATAAACACTGAACAGGACATGATAAAATGTGTCCGCACAAGGGATATATTTGATCATAAAGGGCATTTTGGCCATGCCCTGCTGATAGCGGGAAGCTATGGCAAAATGGGTGCAGCGGTACTTGCCTCAAAGGGCTGCTTGCGTGCGGGGGTTGGATTGCTTACCGTTCATGTGCCTAAAACGGGATACCAGATTTTACAGGAAACCGTACCCGAAGCCATGATCAGTATTGATGACAGTGACCTTATTTTCACAGGATGTGATGATACCG
Organism: uncultured Bacteroidales bacterium; assembly: GCA_964615585.1. Classification (GTDB taxonomy): domain Bacteria; phylum Bacteroidota; class Bacteroidia; order Bacteroidales; family ML635J-15; genus JAQIBY01. The sequence continues at coordinate 7,128 of CAZTNS010000057.1, forward strand.
AAACATTTGATGCCTATGGGGTTGGCCCCGGCCTCGATAAAAAGCCCAATACCGTTAAAGGATTGACTACACTGATACAGCAAACACAAAAACCAATGGTACTGGATGCAGATGCCTTAAACATCATAGCTGAAAACAAATTACTGCTTGAGGAAGTCCCTGCCAATTCTGTTTTAACACCGCATCCAAAGGAGTTTGAACGCTTGTTTGGTAAAAGTAAAAATTCATGGCAGGAAGCAGAATTGCAAATGAAAATGGCAAAAAAGCTTCATCTTGTCATCATTGTAAAGGGAGCGTTTACCCGCATCGCAACTCCTTCAGGAGAGTTGTACATAAATATTGCCGGAAATCCCGGTATGGCAACAGCAGGATCGGGTGATGTATTAACTGGAATTGTATTATCTTTGCTTGCTCAGGGATACGATGCTGTCACGGCTGCCCGGCTGGCTGTTTTTATACATGGAAAAGCGGGTGATTTGATTGCTGATCTAAACAGTGAAGAAGCATTGATAGCTGGCGATATCCCGCAACATTTAGGTAAAATTTTTAAAAGGCTGAAACAATGAAAAATATCGTATTCTTACTTACTGCCCTGCTTTTTTTGACATCTGCATGCCAGGATGGATGGTATGTAGATAAAAAACCCATACCTGAACAAAAAAAAGATGCGGTGGCTTATTATTTACCAAAACATCAGGTTCATCTCACCATTGAACTAAAAAAAGCACATTTTGTTCCTGGCCCTTACGCAGAATTTGCAAATCATTACCTGAGCCTCAGTAATGTTGAGGTCAAAGAAAAACATTTTTACAGCGTAAACAAGGTTAAATATCATGTATCCGTTTTGCCGGATCCTGACAGAAAATTCTGGATTATACCCGAAAAAAGCATGCCGTATCTGTCTTTTAGTCAGCAAGGGATTTTATCCGGCATCAATATTCAGGATGCTTCCGCAAAAAAGACCGTTCAGACACCTGTTATGATATCCGAAAAATTGCCAAATCCGGCAAACCCGGATTTTACAAACCTGCAGATTGACAAAAGCAAATATGAAGTGATTGATACCACTTATCGCGTTGTTCAGCGTGATTCCATTGTAAAAAGGATTCCGGTATATAATACAAAAGAAAAAGAAAAAACAATTGTCCAAAAAGCCCAGGATGCTGCTGAGTTCATCATCCGGATACGTAAAAACCGGTTTTCACTGGAGGCAGCCCTCGAAGAACAAAAAGTCAGCGGGGTGGATATTGCTTACATGATTGAAAAGCTCGAAGCGTTAGAACAATCCTACCTTGAATTGTTTACCGGAAAATTAAAAACGGAATCAGTGCAATTACATTATACCATTACACCCGAAAAAAACCAGGACGTTCAACGGTTTGTGTTAGATTACCTGGATAAAAATTCAGGAGAACCCGTTGAGCGGAATGATAATGCAGATAAATTAGAAGTGCTTCTGCTGCCTTTATACAGAGAGTCTGCTGAAACCATTGAAGCTAAACAGGAGAAAAATAAAAAATCCCTGGTATTTTATCAGGCAAAACCTGTTGAGTTTGTATTGTTTAAAAACGATAAGAAAGTATTTTTTCAACAGGCTGTGATTCCCCAGATGGGAACGCTGCGGTATTTGCCTGCAAGCATGATAAATAAGGATTCTCAGATCAAACTTGATCCACACACCGGTGAAATCATATTCATAAAATAAGGCTTGGCAAAACGTGTTTACATTTATATTGTACTTCTGTTGTATCCGGTGATGAACCTGACAGCACAGCATAAGCTGTATATTTATCACGTGGACCCGGCGGTTGTGCTTTGCGATAGTTTTCGCGTCAGTGACAGCGTTGCAGCAACGGAAAAACTCAAAAAATTACAGCAGGCTGATTTGAATAAAGGGTATTTTTTTGCCGGTTATGACAGTGTTGTTTACGGAAAAAATCTGATTGAAGGATGGTACAGAAGGGGCGTAAAGTATTCTTGGGATACCGTAATCATAGAAAGCTCATCTCAATTTGCAGATAGTGACTTTAAGTTTGAGAAGTTAGTAAGTTTACCCCCGTCACCTCTACGTATCAAAGAATGGACACAAAAAATTCAGACTGATTTGTATGATCAGGGTTTTCCTGATGCCTTTGTCCTTGTTGATTCAATGGACATTTCGGATGACAGAGAAATTATGATATGCATTGCAGTTAACCAAGGAGGAAAAGTGTATTTTGATGGTTTCATATATCCGTATTTCGATGATTTTCCAGAAGCATTATTGCCTGCAAGGACAGGGCTGAATAAAGGGGACGTGTTCTTTGCTGACAGGTTAAATGCAATCAATAGGGTGCTGTCAGATATAGAGTTTGTTGAACTTTCTGAAAACTGGCATACCGAAAGGCTGGACAGTTTGTTTAGAATCATTGTTCCCTTAAAGGAGCTAAAAGCCAACCGTTTTAGCGGTATGCTTGGTATTTTACCTGGAGATGACGTTCAAAATCTGTATTTGACAGGTCAGCTTGATCTGAGATTGATGAATGTATTTAGCAAGGCTGAATCAATAGCTTTTCATTGGAAAGCCCCTGATAAAGCATCACAGAATCTGAAGTTTTCTGTTGGTTTTCCTTTGGTATATAAACAGTTTGGTGCTGCAGCAGATTTTGTGATCGAGAAAAAGGATTCCAGTTTTCTTGACGTTGGATTTATTGGTAAGGTCAATTATATGAATGGTCGAAATGTTACCGGTATCTTTTATGAACAGGAAAACAAACAAACCATTTCCGGAAGTGACAATGAAAATACGGGCAGCATACAATCTTCACTTGTGGGAATGTCATATGTTTATTCAGGGCTCGATTACATTCAGAATCCCTACAGAGGTGTATATGCAGGGCTTAGTATTGGTGGAGGGAGCAGATATGATGAAAATACAGGCAACAGTAATTTTAAATCAAAATCTGTCTTTGATCTCCAATATTATTGTCCTGTGTTTTCAGACTGGAGTTTGCGTTTTTCTCATGCATCAGGTATAATCCTGTCGGAATCATTATATTACAATGAGAATTTCAGGTTGGGGGGCTACGGATTGTTCAGGGCCTATCAGAATCATGCTTTTTGGGCTCCTTGGTATGGTAGCCTGGCAGTGGATATGTTGTTTTATCCTGATAAATATTCATCTCTGTTTTTATTTGCTGAATCAGGAGTGGTGGATAGTAAAAAAGGATTGGTACAAGGAAGGTTTTTTCCCTTTTCAATAGGAGGAGGTCTCAATATCAGTACATCCTTTGGGATTTTAAAGCTTAGTTATGGTATTGGGCGCACAAAGCATACTTTTATAGATTTTCGTCAATCACAGGTTTATATAGGGTATGCAAATAATTTCTGAATGATTTGCAGTGGATCCAAATTGTATCCTATTTAATATCACATTTTGTGTTGATGGTTTTAGAAACTTGAAAATATTTTAAGATTTTGAATGAAATCTTTATGCCGTTAAATGTGTATTTGCATAGTATTTCAAGTTAAATTAGAATATTTATTACAAAATATTTGGATGTTTTGTAAATAAGTGCTACTTTTGTACGTTTTAGTTTTAAAAATATAAAAACATAAGATCACACTGAAGATAGTAAAAATGTGTAATGCTTTATAATAGCTGTAAGTGAAAGGATGTGGGCGAGAAGTTAAATAAATGTGGAATAAAAAAATGAACATATAGAGAATAATTTTAGTACTAACCATAAAATAAATTTAGACATGAATTGTATTGTAATTGACAATGATTCCCGCGCGAGGGAAGAGATGAAACTAAACATCAAAAATGTACCCAATCTGGAATTGGTTGGGAGTTTCGAAAATGCGCTTAAAGCAAATGAATTTTTACAGGAAAACGATGTTGACCTGATGTTCACAGATGTTGAACTCCCAGGTCTTAATGGCCTTGATTTTGTTCGCAGCCTGAAAAATCCACCTCAGGTAATTGTTACCACATCGGATTCAAAACATGCCATCGAAGCTTTTGATCTTGATGTGATGGACTATATGGTAAAACCCATTAAAATGGATCGTTTTCTCAAAGCCATTAACAAGGTTGAAGGTATTTTAAGAATGCATGATGAACCTTCTGCTATTGATTATAACGAAGATTTTATTTTTGTTAAATCAGAGCGTAAATATGTTAAACTGAACTACAATGATATTTATTTCATTGAAGGGCTTAAAGACTATGTCATACTCCACGCCAACAAAGGCAGGTTTATGACAGCGATGAACGTAAAAACCGTTCACAGACGTTTGCCCAATCCAACATTTTTCCGTACAAGCAAATCATACATTGTGAATGTAAATCACATAGATGAAATTGACGGGGAAGATGTGATTGTTCAGGACACAAGAATTCCCATCGGGCGTTCATACCGTGAAAAATTTGTTCACAAATTTGTACAAAGTAGGTTGATTCGGAGATAATACATCCAAAACCTCATGTCCAAAAATTATTTCAGCACCCACTTGTTAAATAAGCACACAGGTTATGATCAACAAGATGTTTGGGCTTTTTAAGGAACAGTATCCGCTGTATTTTAAGGAAGCATTTATTACAGCATTACCTTGGTAAACCTTAGTGTATAAAACAATGATAATAAAAAAACCCGCTTCGTTTGACAAGCGGGTTTTTTTATTTTTGGTCAAAATCAGGATCAACTATTCTTTTTTGTGATCACATTCACAAACCTGACATTTGGTTGCTTCAACAATAAATGTGTTGTCATGGGCAGCTTTGTGCTGATCATCATCAATATGGTCGTCATCTTCATCGTGTTCGTGGTAATCAGCCTCCACAATTTTGAAGTTTCCGGTTATCACTACTTTCTTTCCAAGCAGGTCTTCTGAGAACTTCTCTTCTGCCGTAACAATAACGACATCATCGGTATTGGTACCCAGAAACATTTGTTTTTTTCCATGCTGGCAAATGTGTGTAATTTTGCCACACACTTCAATTTCCTCGCCTTCTTTAAAACTTTCAAAGCTTTTCAATAGCTTATCTGCTGTCATAATGTCGCCGCAGGAAGCCACGGTTTCAGTGCAACACCCTGAAGTGATTTCGTCTTTCTCTTCTGCATCAGAAGTTTGTTCTGTTTTCTTTTCATCTGCTGCTGAATCTTTTGTGCTCCCTTCATCTCCGGCATTATTGCAGCCATAAAGAGCAATGCCAATGGCAGCAACCAGAATTACAAATAATTTACGCATAATGTTAAAATTTTAAGTTATTAATTAATGAATCTTTTTGTGCCTGATGACCATTTTCACTCATCAGTTTTTGTTACATCAAAATGCAGAAAATCCCAACTAAAATCCTCTGATTCCATTTCTTCATTGGTCAGATTCTCCGATTCAAAATAAAACCCGTTCAGCTTTCCACTGATTGTCCTGCCGGCCTTGAGTTTTTTCTCCGTTTCACCACTTTTAAACTTTACGATGTAATCCAGCATGTAAACAAGCTCAAAATCAATTTTTACGGGGTATTCATTTGTATTCTTGATTTTAAACCTCAGTTGCAACGGGCTTGATTTATTCCACCACTTTGCATGGGACCATTTATAAGATACACTAACACCATCTATGGTATCATAAACATTTTTATACCCAAACTGTGCGGCACTCTGTTTAGTAAAAGATACACATATTATTAACAGTAAAACAATGCGTAATTTCTTCATTATGATCTTTTTTCCGGATTATTCACAATGCCTGCAAACAAAATGTTGCCTTGCTTATGCTCTTTGATGATGAAAATAAAGGGCCTGTCAACAATAAATTCCAGGGGGCGTTTTGCTGTTTTTTCCCTGATCACTACTGCAGTGGCAGCAGCGGCTTCAGTGCCTTCTTCATCAACTTCAACCACTGCCTGGTGAATCACATCATCAATGACAAGGTTTTTTTCCCCGTTCATGTTGCTGAAATTGGCGTAATGTGAAAAAGGCGCTTCCATGCCCATCTTTTTCAAGGTATTTTTCATTTCATACCGTTTTTCTACTTTGAAACGCGGTAACGCCAGCATGATCTTTTTTTCTTCAAAATCGTCACACAACGTGTTGAAATTATCATTATTCAGCCATTTTGCTATATCGTCCGGACCATTATCTTTTGAAGGCAGCAGAATGTACATGGAAGCAAGTTCGTCTCTGTAAGGCATTTGGATCGCACTGAAATCTCCTTTTTCTGTATGAAGGATATCGGATTTCATCACCATGAAATCTGTTTCTATTTTGCCTTTAGGTGTGTGAAAATCATTTTCCCTGGTTTTTTCGGAATCAAATTGCGTTTGCCAATCTGCTTTAAAATAAATGGCATTGACAAGGATCATCCTTGTAAGATCGTTGACATTGCTTTTGCGGATCAGTTGCCTGATTTTTCTTTCCGTTTTTGCTTCTACCCACTGGTTGATTCTGCGGCGGGCTTCTTCACGTTTTACGGTGTTTCTGAAATCAACATATTCAACATTGGCATCGAAATCCTTAAGCCCCTCCATATATTCAGGTAAAAAGTAGAAATTTTCCTGTGCCCAGACAGCATTGGCCAACTGAAATATGGGGGTTTTCAGTTGTTCAAAATAATCCAGCATTTGAGTCCAGGCTTCATGATTTATCTGCCGTGAAGAATGGAAGTGCATGGTTTTTGCCAAGTCCCATTTTGTGCGCCACGCACTTCCGTCGTAGGTCATAGCCAGTGCAGTGCTGATGGAAAATGGGCTGAACACCATATTTTCTCCTGTTTCATATCCGGCTTTCATTAAATCAAAGCAAAATTCATTGTTGCCTTCAACGGCTTTATTATTGATTTGCTTTTCTTGTGCATTTAATGAAAATAAAATACTCATGCTCACTATAATAGTGGTAAGCTTTTTCATGATGTTTATATAGTTTCAAAATGTTCCTGATCAGTATCCTTTTCACAGTATTTACATTTTAATTGTAATTTGCCATTTTTCTCAATCACCTTAAATCTGGTGGTCATTTTTTCAATGTTGGTAATGCATTTGGGATTCATGCATTTGAAAATGCCACGTATCTGCTCAGGTATTTTTACGTTGTATTTATCCACAACCTCGTAATCCTCAATAATATTTATCCGTGCAGTTGGAGCAACCACTGCAATTTTGTTCATATCTTCAGTGGAGGGTTGTTTATCTGCAATTTTGATGATTCCTTTTTTACCCAACCTGGAACTTGCAAGGTTGTTGCCAATGGTAATGGTTGTGTTCATTATGTCAATATGAAGTATTGACAGCGCTTTAAACAAACTTTCTGCCGGGATATGATCAATAACTGTCCCATTTTTAATGGCACTTACCGTAAGTTTTTCTTTTTGTTTAGCCATGTTGTTAAGATTTGATACCTAAGATTAGACTTAAAATTGCCATTCTTGTATAAACACCGTTTTTGGCTTGTGGAAAATAATAAGCCCTTGGGTTTTCATCCACGCTGGTGTCTATTTCATTTACCCGTGGAAGGGGGTGCAAGATTTTCAGGTTTTCTTTTGCGCCTTCCAGCATATCATTTGTCAGCACATACACATTTTTAACACGTTCATATTCCATGGGATCTGAAAACCGTTCTTTCTGAACCCTGGTTACATACATAACATCAGCTTTTGTTATGATATCTGTAAATTCAGTGTGTTCGTAAAATTTTATGCCTTTATCAGACAGAAAATCTTTGTATTCATCCGGCATTTTTAAGGTGTCTGGGGAGATGAAGTTGAACACAGGGTTAAAATTTGACATGGCCATCATCAGTGAATGCACGGTGCGGCCGTATTTTAAATCTCCCACAAGAAAAATATTGAGATTTTCCAGGGTTCCTTGAGTTTTCCGGATTGAGTATAAATCCAAAAGGCATTGAGTGGGATGTTGATTTGCACCATCACCGGCATTAATTACCGGGACACTCGCTACTTCACTGGCGTATCTCGCACTGCCTTCAAGCGGATGCCGCATGACAATTAAATCACTGTACTGACTCACGGTTTTGATGGTATCGGATAAACTTTCTCCTTTGGCTACGCTGCTATTGGTGGCTTCAGAAAAACCCACTATTCTGCCTCCAAGCCTGTTAACAGCCGATTCAAAGCTCAGCCGTGTTCGTGTGGACGGTTCAAAAAATAATGAGGCAATGACATAATCATCCAATAAATGTTGCTTGGGGTTTTTCTCAAATTCTTCTGCCAGATCAAGAATTTTGTAATATTCTTCCGGCGTAAAGTCCGTAATGGAAATCAGGCTTTTGTTTTTCATTTAAATAATTTTGATTATTCAACGATATCAAGTAATTCAACTTCAAATATCAGCGTTTCATAGGGGGCTATAGCACCTTGTGCCCCTTGTTCACCATATCCGAGATCATAAGGAATGTATAATTTGTATTTGGCTCCTGTTTTCATCAGTTGTAAACCTTCCTGCCATCCTTTGATCACACCGTTGAGCGGAAATTCAATCGGTTCACCGCGTTCGTACGAACTATCGAAAACAGTGCCGTCTAATAAAGTTCCTTCATAATGCACTTTGACTTTGCTGTTGGGGCCAGGCTTTTCGCCATCACCTTCGCGTAACACTTCATACTGAAGCCCTGATTCTGTTTCTTTTACCTCGTCGCGTTTGGCATTTTCTGCCAGAAATTTTTCCCCTTCCTCAATTTTGGGTTTACTTTCCTCTTCGGAGGACTGGGACATGAATTTTTGAATGAGCTGGTTGGATTCATTCATTTCTACCATGGCTTCTTCCTCACCAAATTGTTTTTTTACTGCTGCCATAAAAATATCATGGTCAATTTTTTCAGCAATACCCTGTTGCTTAAAACTCTGTGCAATTTGTACGCCAAGTGCAAAACTGGCTGAATCTTTCAGGGTTTTCATTTCATTCATGGTGATGTCCGGGGATTCTTCTTTTGTGGTTTCATCAGAACATTTACATGAAACAATTAACAATACAGCGCCAAGAAATATGGCAATTGTGTGGAGATGATTCTTTTTCATAATTTAATATTTTTTGTTTCACAAATAAAACGTTTTATTTGTTTACTTCCAATTTTTTTTCACATAAGTTATCCGGATGGTTTTACATGTACTTCTTGCACACATTAAGCGACTTAAGTTAAATAGAGAGTGATGAATCGGAAAAATAAGTGCATTTACGGAAGCTTATTTATTTGAATTTTATATCTTGCATGCTTTTATATTTTAACATTATGATTAAGCGTATTGCATTGTTTTTAACAATGGTGATTTTTGCAGGGGCATTGTCCGCACAGGACATTCAAATTGCCAAAAAGGCCATTACATATCTTGCTTCTGACGAGCTTGAAGGCCGGTTCCCCGGCTCTCAGGGTGATACACTTACTATTCAGTACATTGAAAAAGAACTTGAAAGATACGGAGTGGATACCTTTGATTTTGGATACAGTCAGGGATTTGAGATCACCACCGGAATAAATATATCGAAAGAAGCCTATGCAACCTGGAATGGCAAAAATCTTACACTTAAAAAAGATTTTATGCCGATGAGTTTTACAGGTAATAAAACCCTGGATGCTGAGGTTATTCTTGATCTGAATCAAAATGAAGACACAAGCCTTGATTACAAGAATAAATGGGTGTTAAAAATCATTGATAACAAAGATAACAGCCTTCCGGATTATCATGAGCTGGTGGAAATGTGTATGCATTTAAAAGCTGTTAACGCCGGTGGTATTATTTTGTCTTTTACAGCCGATGTGACCGACAGTACAGAATTTTATCCATTTGGTTACAGTCGTTCATTCATGTCTGTTTCTCTTCCCGTTGTACAAGTGTCTTCAGAAATTATAAACGAAAGTCTGGAAAAACATGATATCAGTATGTCAGATGTAATGGCTTCTGAAAACGGCAAAAAAATAAACTTTCCTGAAGTTGAACTGGATTGCCGCATGAAAATTGATAAAATCAAAACAAAAACAGCCAATTGTGCCGGTTGGATTGAAGGCAGTGATACAGATACATGGATTGTAATGGGGGCACATCATGATCACCTTGGTTATGGTGGTTATGGATCGGGATCACGGACACCTGAACGGTATGCAATTCATAACGGAGCTGATGATAATGCCTCAGGGGTGGCCACCGTTTTGATGCTGGCTGATTATTATTCACAACACAAACCAGGGATAAATCTTGCTTTTGTGCTTTTTGGAGCTGAAGAACAAGGCCTGCTGGGATCAAAGCATTTTATTGAAAATTTGCCGTTTGAAAAAGAAAAAATCAAAACCATGTTGAACTTTGATATGGTGGGCAGGGTGAAAGATTCTGTGATGGGAATCATTGGAACAACCACAGCCAAAGAGTACCAGGAGATATTATCATCATTGAATTATGTTCCGTTGAAATTAAAATTGCGAAAAGGGGGATATGCCGGTTCTGATCAGGCCATGTTTTATGCTGAAAAGATTCCCGTGTTGTTTTTCTTTGCAGGCTTGAACGATGATTACCATACCCCGGACGATGATGTTGATCTGATCAATTTTCAGGGCATCAAGATGCTTGCAGATATGTGTGTCGATCTGCTGGATACCTTGTTTTTGTCTGAAACACAGCTTACTTATCACGAAGTGGAAGCATCAAAAAAAGGCAGACATGGTAGCAAAATGAAAGTGAAACTTGGTATTGTTCCCGATATGACAGGGGAGTCGGATAACGGGATGCGGATAGACGCTGTGATTAAAGGTGGTGTTGCTTATAATACCGGTTTGCAGAAAGCGGATATCATCACAAAAATTGGGGATAAAAAAATTGGAAATATTTATGATTATATGAAAGCTATGTCAGCTTTTGATGAAGGCAATGAAACACACATTACTGTGTTGCGTGACGGTAGAAATATGGTTTTTGATGTTGAATTCTAACGAAAAAAGAAATGGTTACAAAAAAAATACTTATCTGGGTAATGGCTGCGCTTGTAACTTTAGCAGCATCGTATTATCAGCGGCAAACCGGTCCAACCAAGCCAATGAAAATGAAAACAGAGCTCAACGGTGAATCTTATGAATTTAAGCTCACACGGTCAGCCAGTATTTTTGAAGGGTGCATAGTAAGCGTTCCTGATCATAAAAGTATTGACAAGGCTGTTGTTGTTTATAAAAAATACCCCGGCGATTTTTTACCCGACAGCGTTGAAATGCAAAAGAATAATGACAATCTGACAGCCTCCTTACCCATTCAGCCGGCCGCGGGGAAATTACAATATTACCTTATTCTTTATCAGGATGGTGATGTGGTTTTTACCAATGCAGATGATACAGCCATTGTGCGGTTTAAAGGAAATGTGCCGGGATGGGCACTCATTCCGCACGTGCTGTTCATGTTCCTGGCGATGTTTGTCAGCACGGCTGCCATGTTGATGGCTATATTTAATATCGGCAACATTAAAAATACCTCCATCCTGGCTTTCGGGATACTGGCGCTGGGCGGATTTGTTTTTGGCCCTATAGTGCAGAATTATGCTTTTGGGCAGGCATGGACAGGCTGGCCCGTGGGGTACGATCTTACCGATAATAAAGTGTTGATTGCCGGCATTGTCTGGTTGCTTGCCGTTTTGCTTAATTTGTACAAAAAACGCAGGTGGGCCGTAATCGTTGCCGGTATCGTGCTTCTTGGTATGTTTATCATTCCACATTCTTCCAGGGGGTCTGAGTTTGATTATGAAACAGGGGAAGTCAAAACGGGAAAATAGTATATTTTCATTGGTACTGTTTAAAACAACTCTCACATAACTCTTTTTCAATACGCTCATTATAAGCAAGTTTGCTAATTACCTTACATCTAAAAAATAATTGAATAACGAACATTAGAACAATAGAATATCGAATGATGAATTAGAACTTTTTTACTCATAATTCGATTGTTCTGATGTTCATTATTCTTTATTCATGTAGATATTGGGTTCATATGTGCTATATTTGCATAGACAAATTTAAGTTATCTTTTTTGAAGTTCCCCTATTTTACCAGGGGAGAGCATTGCATTAAATCCAAAGTTCAAAAAACAAAATCCAAAATAAA
>CAZTNS010000058.1:0-18289 GCA_964615585.1 uncultured Bacteroidales bacterium
AGCAGGGCTAAAGCCCATTTATTCTTTCTTTTTGCTTGCTCAAGAGCCTTTACATAATAAAATTTTCCACGAAATTTGCAGTAGAACCTCAAAAAGAATGCTTTGACAGGTAAAGGCTGCAACCCCTAATTTACTTCGCTGAGCTTTATCATGTTGGTATGTGATTTTGAGGTGAGTGGTGTGCTGCCAACGTGAACAACCCTGTCGCCTTTTTTGATAGCCCCTTCTTTTTTGAGTACATCTATTGAGTGGGCTATGGCCTTGTCAATGTCGTTATAAACAGGAAAATAGAATGCATTGATCCCCCAGATCAACGGCAATTTTTTAAGCAATTTTTTATTGCTTGTGAACGCATATATCGGTGCTTCCGGTCTGTGGCTGGAAATGCGTAATGCCGTATATCCCGAATAAGAAAACGTGATGATGGCCTTGGCATTGGTTTGTTGTGCCATTTTTGAAGCATTATAACACACAGAATCCGGAATAAACTCTTTGGCATCAGGTTCAGGCGGATGGTTCAGGTTATATACCAACCCTTCTTTTTCGGTATATTCAATGATGCTTTGCATGCTTTCAATACTAACAACAGGGTATTTCCCTATGGCTGTTTCACCGCTCAACATCAGGCCGTCTGCCATGTCCATCACAGCGGTGGCTACATCATTGGCTTCAGCACGGGTTGGCCTGAAATTGTGTATCATGGAATCCAGCATTTGTGTAGCAATAATAACGGGTTTTGCTTTTTGAACACAAAGCCTGACAATGTTCCTTTGCATGACAGGTACTTTTTTAAAATCCACTTCAACACCCAGATCACCACGTGCTACCATAATACCGTCAGCAGCATCTGTGATGGCATCAATGTCTTCTACAGCTTCGGGTTTTTCAATTTTTGCAATAATGCGTGATTCTCCGTAAAACTCATCAAGATAAGAACGAAGAGCTTTGATATCCTTGCTACTACGAACAAAAGATAAGGCTATCCAGTCAATCTTGTTTTCCACGGCAAACATAATATCTTCCTTGTCTTTATCTGTAATGGCTGGTAGTGATAGTTTGGAATCCGGCAAGTTGATGCCTTTTTTGGAATGCAAAGTACCTCCTGAAATAACCGTTGCTTTGACAACATCTTTATGGTTGGTTTCAATGGCCTCCAGCTTGATTGTTCCGTCATCAATGAGAATCCTGTCACCAGCCCTGATATCTTTGGCAAAAGCGTCATAATTAACCAAAAACCAAGTATTGTCTGGTTTGCCGGCATTGGTTGTAAAAATCACTGTTTTTCCGTTGTCAATTTTGATACCTTCTCCGGGAAGTTCTCCTAAACGCAATTTTGGCCCTTGTAAATCACCAATTACAGCAATGTGTTTCCCTGTTTCATCCTGGAGTTCCCTGAGTGTTTTCAGGACGTCCAACTTTCCTTTGTAGGAACCATGAGAAAAATTCAGCCTGGCTACTTTCATACCTGAATTTATCATATCATGGAGAATTTGCTTGTCATTTGATGCCGGGCCTATTGAGGCAACTATTCTGGTTTTTGTGTGCATGATTCATCATCAGTTTGTGTGGCTGAAAGTACAAATTTTAATTTGATGAACAAAGGGATGAAATAGTGAATCAACAATGACAAAATAAATTCAGGGGCTAATACACCATTTTACAATATTACATTTGTTTCTTGACAGAAACGAATTAACAGGAAACCAAGGCATTAGGGGCTTAATGTATCAGTTATTCCTAATTTATTAAAATTCCAGACAATGCCTTTTGCAAACATATGATAACCGTTTGAATTACAATGCCCGTCAATTTCCCAATATAGTTTTTCCCTGTCTTCTTTTGTTAAGTTAAGTTCATTATTGGTGTATTCGAACAAATCAATTACTGGTAATATATTTTCTTTTTTAATCTTTTCCTTCAGAGGGAAATAAACGGTGTCTTGGTCGTCAACAAAAACAAGTATCAGATTAAGTTTTTCCTTTTCTGCAAGCCCCTTAAAATCGCAGATACATTTATAAATGTCATTTGTAGCTTCCCTGTATATTTCTTTTTGTTCTTCCGGAGAAAAAACACCATCATAACCCATAAAGGTGTTTAGTACAAAGCGAAAAATATAACTTGCAGCATACAATCTTTCCCACCACGGTGGATCACGGTATTGTACACCATCATCACTAAATCGTTCAAAACCTCCCCTGAATCCGTAAAAATCATAATCAGAAGATGACAATGCCAATAAAACCATATCAGGGGAATATTTGAGCATTTTGTTTTTCAATAAATAATAACCATAAAATATATCTGAAGAAGATATCCCTGCATTAAAAACGTTGACCTTCTTTTTAGTAGTAATTTTTGATAATTCATGCTCCAGCAAAGCCGGCCAGGTTGAATCTATGGGAGCTCCGATGCCTTCGGTAAACGAATCTCCAATGCAAATGATGCGATACTGGTTCTCTGGTTTTTCTACTGAATGATCTACATCCCTGAGTCCTTCCCTATTGGTTTTAATATTATAAGTAAATTCTTTTCTTTTGTCTTTAAATGAAGAATAAACTTGGCGGGCATATACATTATCAGAATTATCACTTTCATCAATACATTGTTCATTTTTTTTAAACCCTGATAAATAAAATAAATTGTTATCTTCATTGTAACTTGTATTAATACCGCAAATTCTCAAAAGAATCTCACATGCAAGAAACACAATAAATATAGCAACAATAGTAATTTTTAATCTTTTTGAAACTTTATTGTTTAATTTGAACCATTTTATTAAGTTAATAACTACATACCAGCACATCAAAAAACAAAGAAAGAGAATAAAAAAGGATGTAAAAAAAGATGCAAGTGAGTATTTTATAAATAAATATCCATAAAACAACCCGGCAGCAATTAACATACAGATGGCAATTAATCTAATGACCGGGAATATTTTTTTCGATTTCATTTTAAAATCATTTTTTCGTAAAGAAGAAAATTTAGGGATTAAAATGATTAAAAGAAAAATGAAAATCAGCCCAACAAGAATATATTTGATGATATCTGCATTAACAATTACTTTTTTTACTTTTCCCCACTTATAACTACTGTTAATCTTACCAGGGAATAAATATGTGTTATAATTGTTTTGTTTATCAATTGTTATCAGGTCTTCATTTTTTAAACTATAAACTGTATCATTTAAATATACATTAATTGATTCTATTTTCTGAATAATACTATCATGAGCCATTATACCAATGCGTTTATGATAATAACCATAACTCTTCCAGCCTTTCTTTTCACCTCCCTTCCATTGGTGTATTTTTCGGTTTGTGGTGTTATGCTGAATAGTATAATGGAATTTTCCTGTGAACTTGAAATTCCCTCAAAATCCATTAGTATGGGCTCATATATCCTAATATTGCGGATATAAAAGACACCCAATATAATAAGTATTAAAATTCCTCCTATAGCAGAAATTTTGAGGATTTTTATTCTTTTTTGTTTATTCATCGTCATATTTCACAAAACCGATACCTTAAATTTATCTGTTATAATATTCACAATTGTTGTTTAATCACAGTGTTTCTTTTTTTTGCTGTTTTTCCATAAAAAAATCTTCAATAACCAAAGCATCCATTTCAGATTTTAAATAATCATTTATTGCTTCATCAGGTTTACAAACAATTGGCTCACCTTTTAAGTTAAATGATGTATTGATTATTACAGGCACGCCGGTTTTATGCTCAAAAGCATCCAGTAGCTTCCATAAAAGAGGATTCATCTCTTTATTAACGGTTTGAACCCGTGCAGTTCCGTCAATATGAGTAACCGCAGGAATTATATCTTTCTTGTCATTCCGCACTGCAGGTGCCAGCAGCATAAATGGCGACATGTTTTTGAGATTAAAGTACTCGTTTGCTTTTTCTTCCTTTACAATCGGGGCAAAGGGCCTGAACCATTCTCTGTTTTTAATTTGTTTGTTAAGAATATTTACCATTTCAGGATTTCTCGCATCAGCCAAAATTGATCTGTTACCCAGTGCTCTTGGTCCGAATTCCATTTTCCCCTGCATCCAGCCTACAACTTTTCCTGATATGATTTTTTCTGTAACAATATCAAGCAATTCATTTTCACTGTATTTTTTTGCCGGGATTTGATTTTCGGCCAGTGCAGCCTGTATTTCTTTTGATGAATATTCCGGTCCCCAATAAGCATGTTTCATTTTAAAACTTCTGGGATTATCATATATCTGATGCCATGCAAAACATGCTGCGCCTATAGCTCCACCAGCATCACCTGCTCCCGGCTGAATAAATACATTACTAACTTCAGGCAGATCCAGTATTTTCTGATTAGCCACACAATTTAAAAACACACCGCCTGCAAGACATAAAACATTATTCCCTGTTTGTTTTACAGTATGCTTTGCAATTCGGATCAGGCTATCTTCAATTGTTTTCTGTAAAGTAGCTGCAACAGCTTTATGCCTGTCAGTAATTTCTTCCCCTGGGCACCTGGGTTTTCCCAACAATTTAATCAATCGTTTGGAATACATTCTTTTATTGATATTCATTGAAAAATATCTTTTGTTGAGCATAAAACTTCCATCTTCAGCAATATGGATAAACTTGTTAAATTCATTTTGATAATCTGCTTTACCAAAGCTAGCCAAAGCCATAGTGGTGCCTTCCCCGCTATTGGCTTCAAAACCAAGAAAAGTTGTTATTGCTGTGTACAATAATCCCAATGAATGCGGATAATTGAGCTGTTTATTTAAATAAATATGATTGTTACTTCCTGTTCCATAGCAAGTTGTTGCAAACTCCCCCACCCCATCAGCTGTAATAATTCCTGCTTTTTTAAAGGGAGAAAGGAAAAAACTGCTGGCTGCATGAGAATAATGATGAGGTACAAAAACAGTTTTTCCTGTATAACCCAATTCATTTTTTAAAATAATGGGTATTATTAGCCTGTCCTGCAACCAATATGGTATATTTCGCAAAAACGTTCTATAGGAAAGTGGAAATTTTTCTACGTAATCTTGTATTATTCTGTGAAATTTAGTATAAGGTTGTTCGTAGTATGCTACAATATCAATATCGGAAAAGCTAAGTTTCGCTTGATGAATACAATAATTAATTGCATGTACAGGAAAATCGGATGAATTTTTAGTCCTGTTAAAACGTTCTTCCTGCGCAACTGCTATTAATTTTCCGTCTGATAACAGGCAAGCTGAAGAATCATGGTAATATGCTGATAATCCAAGAATGTTCATGTATAATCATTAAAATTGATCCCTAGTTTCTGTGCCACCTTTTGCAATATATCATGATCGAAATTTATTTCAAGTTGTTTAATGGCCTCCTCTCTAAGTAGTTGCCCATTGCGTATTAATTTACTGGCTTCAACATGATAATGTGTATATCCATAATACTTCATTGAATAATAAACTGAAAGATAATTGAGCATGCAATTTGTAGAACCCTTTGGATAACTATTTTCAGGCATTTTCCAGCCTAGCTCTTTTTTTATTAAAGGAACATATGTTTCCGGCCCGAAAGGCAAAAACCAGTGAGGAGAAATTACCAGGGCTCTTTTTTTGGTTTTCTTTTTTTTATAACCCCTTCCATACTGCGTGGTAATTTCTCGTATTTAGGCATATCAGCCAATTTATGGCAGAGAAAATGCCTTGTTGCGTTTGTCATGGCTTTAAATTCAGGATTTTGTGAATCAAATCCATTCTTAGAACCGTGTTTTTCATTTTTTGATTGTCCCTTTGTCCAGCCAGCAACGATTATTGGAATATGGTACTTTTCAGCAAAATCAAAGGCCGTATCCATATACCATATAGAGCAGGGATGACAGAGAATGGTTTCAGGAGAAGAACGGACAATGCGGGCAAACATGTCTTTCATGTAATTCGATTTGTAAAATAATAAATCTACATCAAGTTTTTCCACAGCTCTATATACATTCTCTAAAGCATCACGTGTTTCAAAGCCATGATCAAAAGTAAAAGCCAGCGGGTTTAATTTATATCTTTCTTTCATATAATAAAGTGCAGATATACTGTCTTTACCTCCACTGCACATTACCATGCAATCATATTTACCTTTTGTTTTATTAGCAGATAAAATTTTTAAGAAATCACTCTCCAATGGTTTTTTGGGTTCTTCCTCATCTTTAGCATCATGTGCAAGGCATATATTGCATATTCCTTCTTCATTTAAATAAATGTCAGGTTTACTTTCAGGCATAACACACCGTCCACATATTTTTCTTGTTGTGCTATTATTAATTGTTTGTATGTAATTGCGTTTATTCATTTTAATGTTATTTTATCATTGATGAATCATCAATCCAAATAACCCTTTTACATTTCTAAATTATTATATGCCTGCATAAATAAATGAAACGATGACTGCCGGGCCTACATAATAAACAAGAATGGCTAAAAATGCCAAAATGATAAATACAGGAATCAGTATTTTTATATTCCTCCTTTGTATCAAAATAAACATTTGCTTCAATATATATTTAACTTTTCTCATCTATGATTGATTAAAATAATCTTCTATTTTAGTGCTTATGTTTTCTGTTGGTTGCCAATAACTTTGGCTATGTGTAAACTTATTATTCAGTTTATTTTTATGAAATATGGTGTGAATAAAAAAGATCAATGGGAATATTAGCAAGTAAACAATTGTCAACAAAATGTTTATTAATACCTTTTGAACAAACCTGATATATATCCACACTATTTTTTTCACAATGGTGAATTTTTGTTAATATTGATGGTTTATAATCTACACTAATAAGTAACTTAAATTGCTTTAACGTTTTCAAAACATAAAGTTAAGATTTTATTTTTAAAATAAGAATATTTTTTGTTTTTTCGGTTAGCTCCCCATCACTGATTTTATCATATAGGCACTTTTTGATCACGCTTTCATATCAACCCCAAAATAACAAATATAACAAACAAAAAACAGGCTTATCGTTATAATGTCTTAAATCTATTTCCTTCACTTGCTGATTTGACAAATAAAAGAAAAATGGTTCATCCGGTTAATGTGCAGGTTTGTTACTTCTCAATACCTCCCATTATAATTGTCATGGTGGTTTTACTCATTGTGGAAAAAATTCCCGAAGGGATTGAACATAAATAGCCCCGAATGAAATTCGTGGTATAAAATACAGGCATCCATAACCCCGAAGCGGGTTGAATGTTATTCGGGCTTTGATATTCCTGCACATAATCTTATCTGAGGGACTTTTTATCCTGCCATGCAAATATAAAGCGTATTCAGGATTAAAAAAATGTGTAAACCCGTGGCAGTATTACCGGCGAGCAACTGTCAACTTTTTTGAAAGGTCAATGCTTTAATGGTCGACTTGACATGTTTTTACACGTTTGGCGGGAGAACCGGTTGAACCAAAAAAATTGTCTGTTTACATATTTTCATTATCTTTGTTTTTAATTAATCTAAATAAGTATTTTACCATGAAAAAGCTACACCTGAAAGCGACATGGTTTACAACGCTCTTCCCTGAAGGTTACTCATACCCCTCATCCACCATCATTAGTGGAAAAGGCGGGTCCGGGAAACCGCTGGTTGAGCTGGCGTTTGTAGCAGAATGGATTCGCAATGGGAAATCGGTGATTGGCATGCCCCTTCAATATCCGTCATCAGAGTTTGTTCATGCTGCCATGTCTGATCTGTTTAATATGCAATACGATGATTATGCCCATCAGCCGGTCTATCTGCATTTTAATCCTGACGCAAACAATACAAACAGACTCAAAAACCAAGTGATTGAAGCCAATTTGCTGGAAGAGAAGCAGTGGTATGACGCATTGGGTATGGCAAAAGCTGACCTGAACGCAAACGATGAAGACATCATGATATTTGGAGCGGCTTTCAATTTGTTGTTGTTTGCTCCCCGCTATAAACAGGTTACAATTGACAGGGTCAACAGCATGCTGGAAAATTCGTTTCCCTTAACGGTGATGATATCAGTAAGTACGAGTGCTATGAGAGAAGATCTCAGAATGTGGGAAAATACCGCTGACAACCTTTTATACACACGTATGGATGACAAGCATAATTTGTGGCTCAGAGCAGAACGGATGAAACACGATACATTTTCATCAAAGGAAATCAACCTTCCCATCAGCAAAGAGGAAATCAAGAACATGAAAGACATAGCGTTGCACAGCCGCAATAACATCATCCCTAAATTGAGAACCATAACATAGTAGATGGCAGGCGAGACACACATAAAAATGGTTTTGACACTTTCCCGCTTAGGGAAACGTACTGTTTTGAACAAAATCAACTTATGCAATGCAACGCATATTACCAGATTTCCGCCCGATGCATTCATGTATAACCAAAATACTACGATATGAAACATTCACTAAAACTGGCCATAGCCTTAGACAAAAACCTAAAACTACCGGAATCCCATTTCGGAGAATCGGAAAAATTTTTGATATTCGGTCTCTCAGGGGATGAGCTGCATTTTTTAAAAAGCATTCCCAACTTACATAAAAACGATGATGGCAATACAGAACATGGTGATCCTGTTAAAGGGCATAACATTGCAAAACTGCTGGAGAAAGAAAATGTCCATATTCTGGTATCAAAATCTTTCGGACAAAACATAGAAATTGTATCTCAATTTTTTCTTCCGGTAATTGTTCCCATGACAGATGTCAAAAATGTGGTGATTTTGCTGGAAAACAATGTCAGTAAACTGATAGAAGCATCTACAACGCATCTAAAATCCCCCACATCAAAAGCATACAGACTTAAATGACCGTTGTCAGCAGAAACATATCTCAGAAGAACTTTTACGCTTTTATCTGGCATGCGGGTTTGCTTGCTACAGCCAAAAACTTCATGGACGTTGATACTGTCATTCCGGCGATGCTGCTCAATGCGGGGGGAACACAATTCCAGGTAGGGCTGCTAACGGCCATCATGATTGGTGGCTCACGATTTTCGCAGTTATTTTTTGCTCCGGCCATTTCAGGGGTAGGGCACAAAAAACCCTTGTTGCTGGGAGGCATCAATCTGCGCATTTTATCCCTTGCTGCCATCGGATTGCTGTTTTTAAACCTAAAAACCATCAGTGCCGGATGGCTTATTGCACTTATTTTTATCATCATTACCGTATTTTCCCTTACCGGGGCATTTGCCAACATCCCCTATACCGATATTCTGGGAAAATCCATCCGCGACAGCTACAGGAAAACATTTTTATCCCTGAAACAAATCATATCGAGTGCCTGCATTTTCGGGTCTGCATTTTTGGTGCGTGCGATACTCAACCATTATGAATACCCGGGTAATTATTCCCGTGTGTTTTTTTATGCTGCCGGATTTTTGGTCCTGGCAAGCCTGGGCATTTGGGCAATCAAAGAGTTTGTGCCAAAAAATTTCAGTCCCATAAAATACAGATTTACCGCTATTTTCACAGAACTGAAACACAATAAGCGATTGCAATATTACCTTATCGGGATCAATACCCTGGGGCTTGGGTATGGCATTCTTCCCTTTGTTATTTTGTATTCGGATGAATACAAAATACTGAGCAGTCCTTTTGTTGGCAACCTGTTAATCGCAAAAACCTTAGGCTTAATCATAGCCGGGTTGTTCCTTTTTTATCGTGCAAAGCATGTTAAATACCACCACATGATGCAATCCATGGTTATTCTGGGAGCCATTTTTCCCACTGGAGCCTGGATTTTCCCACATTATCCTGCTGCATACATGTTTAGCTTTTTTGTGGGAGGCATATTCATTAGCTTGTATCAGATTATTTTAAGCGGTGTTTTGCTTGAAATCAGCACCATTCACAATCGAAGCATTTATACAGGAATTGCCGGGGCAGGTAGCATTTTGCCTGTTTTGTTTCCTTTGCTTGGTGGGACGATCATTAGTTTGGTTGGATTTAATGTGTTTTTCACCTTATATATCATCCTCATGTTAATCAGTATAATTTTCATCCTAAAACTCGACTGTAAAAAATGAAAACACTTTTTATGTATTGCGACGAATTTGCCTATACGCCAACAAAAAAAACGCTGGATTTTGTTCCGGATGCCGGCGATGGCAAAGCCTTTAAAAATGCACAAACCATCTTCATTCAGATTGAAAAAGAAGATGAAGAAAATGACAAATCCGTTTTCAAAAAGCTGGTAAAACAAATCAAATGGATCATCAAGAAAAATGAGCCTGACATTTTGGTGTTGCATAGCTTTGCTCATTTGTCCGACAGCAAGGCAGACCCAAAGTTTACCATGGATTTTCTCCAGCGCCTGGAAAACAGGATGAACGATTCAGGCATAGACACAACTCAAACGCCGTTTGGGTACTTTCTTGACCTGAAACTTGATGCCCCCGGTTTTTCGCTGGCACGTGTTTATAAAGCCTTTTGAACATGAGAATCTTGCTGTATATGATAATTATACCATTTATCTGGGTTACCCTGACACATGCGCAGGATACAGCAAGCATAATATATCATCCGATTGGGTATTTTGAAACGGATTACACCCCTGAAACGGGTGCCCCGCGCCAGGGCATACTGATTGCCGACAGCAAAGGTAAAATCATCTTAAAGCCTGAATATGGCGGCGATGCATTGGATTTTCTGGATTGGTTTGAATACATCATTGTGTTGTATCATTTTGACCTTGCTGAAGGCTGGAATGCTCATGTAGAACCACCTGCGTCCAATCACGAACACAATTTCGGGGTTTATACAACACGCAGCCCGAAACGGCCCAATCCCATAGGCTTATCTGTGGTAAAACTCAAAAAAATCAGCGGTGACACCTTGTTCATCAGCGGCGTTGATGCTTTTGACGGGACGCCGGTACTTGATATCAAAGCCTATTTGCCATCGGTGGATATGATTAAATCATTGCAAAATGAAATGATAGAAATAGAACTGGGGCACCACGATGAACTCTTTATCAACGATTCAATTTTTTACAGGTAGCAAACATGAACAAAGTAAAGGTTTAAAATTCGCTATTTTTTTGCGTAGCCTTGCAGCAGCCTTTTTCGCAAAGCGATGAACCAGATATTCATGGAGGGGGTTCCGGGGACTACTACTTTACTAAATTATTCCATCGGATAACCAGGCCGGCAAAGAAGGTCTGTTAAAGCGAGTAACAGGCTGGTGGTAAACTATATTATTTTTACCTTTAGCATAAGAAAAAATATTTTATTAGCTTTCGTACTCATGCAACACTATTTGCAAGATATACCGTACCCGTTTCTGCTAAACCCATGGAAACATCACCTTGGGTATATTCGTGATAACATCCCTGCTTTACAAAAATTACCTGCTGAAGATGTCAGGCGGTATGTATTGAACATAGGTGAATCGGTTACGGATTTTTACACCGGGGAATTATCCGTTCCGGCAATTTGTTCCGATTTGGAAAGGCGTTTGAAAAACAAAGGTATATTTGAAAAAAAAGCCTATCTGAACTGGCTGCAAACCGTATCCATGTATGAAGTTATCCCGGTTTCTGACAGATCACGCTGGCTCATGCGCCAGGGAACCGATGAACGGTATATACACATACATCCGGGCAAGGTCAGTCCGCATAAAAGCCGTTTTAAAAGCCAGCAAATAAAAATGGCATTGTTGTTTGCTGTGTATGTGGATAAAAATCACGATGGCAGCCAATTGGAATTAACAAACAAGTTACGTAATGAATTCCTGAATTTGCCACCGCTAAAAGACATATCCGGAAGTTTATCCCGGCTGATGCATAGTTTTACAACCGGTTTAAGGCAGTGATTACTCCGCTATATTTTCACCCTTCGCAGTCCAGTCTGTGTATTGAAATTCGCAGTTTTGATAAGACGGATCAATGTTGATGTAGGTATGTTTTAGTTGGTTTTCTATCCACTTCCTGATGATCTTCTCTTTCTTTTTATTCATGGTAATGTCCTTGTATCGTTGATAATCCTGTTTCAGGTTGGCTGTGTGTTTTTCCGTTTTTTGATCCAGTTTAAACAGTTTAAAAACAGTTTTACCTCGCTCATCCCGCGTTCGTATGACATTAGAGATTTCTCCTTCATCCAGGTTCTCGATATCGCTTCTGATCATGGGGTCAAGGTCAGATGCTTCAAGTTTTGTTTCGCCTGTTTCGGCGTTCATCACCGTACCACCGCTGTTTTTTGTGTTTTCATCTTCGGAATACATCTCAGCGGCTTTTTCAAAGCTAAGGCTGTCTGCGATTATCTGAGCACGGATGCCGCGTAGTTTTTCTTTGGCCTTTCGTTGTTCTTCCTGTCCGGTTTTTGGTGAGATCAATATATGCCTGACGTTTATCTGGTTCCCTTTGCGTTCAATGAGCTTTAAAATATGATATCCAAATTCTGTTTCCACCACCCTGGATACCGGGTCATCCTCATCCATATCAAAAGCTGTGGTAGCAAATTCAGGCACAAGATCAGTACGGCTGACAAATCCCAGCTCTCCTCCTTTTTGGGCTGAACCGGGATCATCGGAATACAACACAGCCATGGTACTGAACTTTTCACCATCCAGAATTCTGTCTCGTAACTCATTGATCTTATCAAGGCATCTTTGCTTTTCTTTTTCAGATACTTTTGGATACTTCACGATTTGTTTGATGCTGTATTTAGCACGAATAACGGGAATGCTGTCTTTGCTTATGGCATTAAAATGCTGTCTGACTTCCGCAGGTGTGACGTTGATATCACTGGTTATTTGATCCTGCATTCGCTGTGTAAGCATTTGTTCCCTGATCATATCCCTGAAATCATCTTTGATATCCGAAATCGATTTTTGATAATATTCTTCAAGCTTTTGTTCGGAACCAAGTTGATGGACGAACATATTCAGGCGGCGATCCAGTTCATTATCCACTTCAGCAGATGTTATTTCAATGCTGTCTTTTTTTGCCTGCTGTAGCAACAATTTCTGGAACAACATTTCTTCCAGTATCTCACAATTAACATCAGTGGCAGAAAAATACCCCTGACTTTTAAGTTGCATTGACTGAGTTTCTACCTCAGACAACAGAATAGGGGCATCACCAACAACTGCAACTACCTGATCAACAACCCTTTGTGATAATAAATTTACGCTTATCATCAATAATAAACATAAGCCTGTTAAAAATTTCTGACTATATAACATACATTCAATTTTCGTTTATAACGATATCACCATCCGATTTAGCATCCTGAAGAAGCTGATTTTTTAAATTTGTAATAAGTTCCTGCTTTCTCTTGTTTATAATAATTTGTGAGATGTTTTTTTCAATCAGGTCAACTGGCATGGTATCACCTGGCATCAGCACATCATTAATCTTTACAAGATACCGTTTTATACTGTCTTCAACAGCGAAATATCCTTTTTGAAATGCTTCCTGCTGAATTTCGGGTTTATTAACAGCATTGATCTCTTTCTGTAATTCATCGAAATATATCCATCGCTCATTGTGTTCAACAATTGTTTTATTTGTTCCCTTGATCGCATCATATAAAATATCCATTTTACCAGGCCTTGCTCTTCTGACTTTGTCAATTTCTCTGTAATAAGCAGGTATTTCAGAATCCATTATCATATAATGGGCTTTGACAGCCGGCCTTTCCAACAAATAATACATCATATTGTTGTCATAATATGCCTGCACCTCGTCGTATGAAACTACAGTATCAAGTTCAGCTCTTACATATTGATTTTCATACTCGTAAATGTACATTTGTTTTCTGTATGCATTCACTTTTTTTTGTATTGAGGTACTATCATTCAGACTTTTAACGGCACTACGGAAAAGCAACTCACTGTTTATCCATTTTTGAATGTATTTTTCTGCTAATTCAGTGCTGTCTTTCTCTGGAATATTCTGTGGGATAACCTCACTCACTTCTTGTGAAGTTAAAGTATTACCATTCAAAGAAACAATAAAATCTTCGCTGACAGCTTTGTCTTCCTGACGACAGGCAACTGCCAGAAAACACATGAAAAGAACAAGTAAGCAATATTTAAAAAAAAATTTCATCTAATAATAATTCAAAAACCGATATAAATTCATTTATTTTCCACAATGCTTTTCAAGACATTTTCATGTATCACAACATCATATTTTTCATGCAAAGCCTTCATCCATTCTTTTTCAAGCATTTTCTGATAATCGGCTGTAACCACTCCACGAGCTTCCCTTAGTTTTTTAACAGCCGGTTCAATCTTACTTATATACAACACTTGATTATCATCTCTGGTGAGCACTTCTCCATTTTTATTAAGTTTTTTACTGTGAGTAATTACCAAATCTGAAATTAAAGAATCTTCATCGGGATCAAGTATTTCCCACATCGCTTTGGTTACAGCAGCAGAATCTTCCGCATTAAACAAGCTGTCAATATCTTCCCATACAACCTCGTCGTTTTTCTTAAAATATTTCTCCACCTTTTTGGCCAGCTTCTTATTTTTCACATCAAGCTTTTTCACTTTATAACGGGTACCCCACATGTAGTCGTCTTTGTTTTTTTGATAAAAAGCCTTTAACCCGGCAGTGTCTTTCACCGCTTTTGACCAGACCATTTTATCCGTTACATCAAACAGCAGGATACCATCACGGTATTCTTTCATCAGGAAACGAAATTTGGGGTATTTGTTTTCAAGGTGCCTTTCTTCATACAGCATAATACACTTACTCACATAATCATTGAGTTTTTCATGTAAGAAGCTTTCCAACGCCATGGGATTGGATTTCCTGTTATACTTTTCAAGGTAAGCAGCATAATCCTTTTGGGTAACTACCGTATCAGCGAAACTCAACACTTTTCCGTCCAGTTTTTTAGCTTCGCTTGCATCCCAGGTTCCATAAAAAAGACTATCTGTTACATGATTATGAACTTCAGCGGCATTTTCCGGATATAGATTTAAATCGTATTCTTTTTTCAATTTTTCAACCAATACGTCTTTTGAACGTGAAGCCCTTGCCGAATTGCTGATCCGGGAAGTTATTTGTGATTTTTCTTCTTCAAAATCGCCTATAGGTTCTTTGTCGATGAGTTTTATGAAATGATAGCCATAACTCGTTTTTACCGGGCCATCAATTTCTCCAATCTCATCAAGTTTAAAAGCAGCATTTTCAAATTCAGGAATCATTTTACCTCCGACGCCAAACCAGGGCAACAAGCCTCCGGAACGGGCAGACCTGCGGTCTTCGGAATATGTTTCTGCCAATTTTTCAAACCCCTCCCCTGCTTCAAGCTTTTGTTCTATTTCTTTTACTTTATTTTGAGCATTCTTCATTTCTGCTTCGCCGGCATCTTTGGGTTTCAATACCATAATGTGGGCAACCCGGATTCTGCCTTTAGCAGGACGTTTGTCTTCAACTTTTATGACATGATAGCCGAAACGTGTACGCACAATATCAGAAACCTCACCAACAGGGGTTTCATAGGCTGCCGTTTCAAAAGGATACACCATGCCAAAAACCGTAAACCATCCCAGGTGGCCATTGTTTCTTTTTACAGATTCATCATCTGAATATTTTTTTGCCATTTCATTGAAATCTGCTGTTCCGTTGACAATTTTATTTCGGATTTCTGCAATTTTATTGTAAGCTTTTAAGGTATCTTCGGGGCTGGCATTCTGGTCCACTTTGATTAAAATATGCGATGCTTTGACATCTTTTTGTTTACGATCCCAGGCTTCTTTAATTAATTCGTTTTCTACAGATTTATCCGTCAGATATGGCTGAGCCAGTTGTGAACGATAACCACGAAGTTCACTTCTAAACTTATTCAATGTATCAAGCCCAAGGTTTTTTGCCTCAACTACTTTTAATTTAAAATCCACAAATAAATCCATGTAATTTGTCAGTGAGTCTAAATGATAGCTGTCAACCTGTTTGTTGTTCTTATCATAAATATGTAGAAACTCACTGACTGTAATCTGCTCATCATCAATTTCCAGAACAATTTCATCATCAATGCCTTGCTGGGCAAACACAGGACTAAGCAATAAGCTCAGTAAAAACACAAGATAATTTTTGTTAATCATTTTTCATTTGATTTAAGTTATACAAAAACATTTAATACTCCCTGCTGTAATTAGGTGCTTCACGTGTAATTACCACATCATGCGGATGAGATTCAATCATGCCGGAATTTGTGATCTTAACAAACTTTCCGTTTTTCTGTAGAACCTTGATGTCAGGGGTGCCGCAATATCCCATTCCTGCTCTCAGGCCACCTACAAGCTGATACACCACTTCAGTGATGGTTCCTTTATACGGTACACGTGCCGCAATTCCTTCAGCCACAAGCTTTGAGGAATCCGTTTCCTCTGCTTGAAAATATCTGTCTTTCGATCCTTTTTGCATGGCCTCAATGGATCCCATTCCACGGTACGATTTAAACTTACGGCCATTGTAAATTATTGTCTCTCCGGGTGATTCTTCTGTTCCGGCAAACAAAGATCCGGCCATGACAGAGGAAGCACCTCCTGCTATTGCTTTAACGATATCGCCGGAAAACCGCAGGCCACCATCGGCAATGACAGGTATCCCTTTTGGATTCATAACAGAGGCCACATCATAAACAGCGCTTAGTTGAGGCATTCCCACACCGGCGATCACCCTGGTTGTACAAATTGAACCAGGGCCAATACCAACTTTAACCGCATCAGCACCATTTTCTGCAAGCATCAGTGCAGCTTCCGGTGTAGCAATGTTTCCTACCACCACATCGATATTTTTGTAGGCTTGTTTTACTTTTTTAACCAACTGCGCTACTGTTTTGGTGTGTCCGTGTGCAGTATCTATAACTATAGCATCCACACTGGCCTCCACCAGGGCTGCGATACGGGCTTCTGCCCCTTCACTTACTCCAACAGCAGCAGCCACACGCAAACGCCCCTGTTCATCTTTGCATGAGTTGGGACGGTCTTTGGCTTTAAAAATATCTTTATACGTGATCAATCCCACCAGCATATTGTCCTTATCCACCACCGGCAACTTTTCAATTTTGTGCCGTTCGAGAATGGAAGCAGCTTTCTCAAGGTTAATATCCTGACCTGCCGTGATGATATTATCTGATGTCATGACCTCTTTTACCGTCTTCTCCATCACATCCTGAAAACGCAAATCCCTGTTCGTAACAATGCCTTCAAGATATCCGGATGAATCCACCACAGGGATTCCGCCAATCTTATGTTCTTTCATGATGTCTAATACACCTCCCACCGTTAAATCTGCTGTAACGGTAATGGGATCGTATATCATCCCATTATCGGCGCGTTTTACTTTACGGACATGCAAAGCCTGCTCTTCTATACCCATGTTTTTGTGGATAACACCTATCCCGCCTTCCCTTGCCATCGCTATTGCCATGGCTGATTCTGTGACCGTATCCATGGCTGCAGAAACTATGGGAACATTGAGGTCAATGTTGCGGCTAAACTTGCTCGTGGTGGACACATCTTTTGGCAGCACCTCCGAATAAGCAGGTACCATCAGGACATCATCAAATGTAAGTCCTTCTCCAATAAGCCTTTGGGGCGATATAGACATATAAAATCAAGCTTTATTATTTTGCAGGACGAAAATACAATTTTTTTTTTGCATTTGAAACAATGTTATCATTTAAGTACAACATTACTTACAAGTTCATGTCCTACAACTTCATTCAGGCGTTGCTGAAGTAATTTACGTTGGCCTGAAAGTTCGTATCTGAGAACAGGAGAATTAAGATAAACATATAAAACTGAACCTCTGAAATACAGTTTATCCGTATAATGTGCAGCATTTAATCCAACTACTTCAGGCCAGGCTTTTTTGACACGCAATTTATCCAGATCACGGTTCAGGTTATATTGCGATTTGAACATCTTTATAACATCTGATAATTTCTGTGTTTTTTGTCGTCTCATAATTGCCTTTATTTAGTTAGTGTTTGTCAATACAGTCAAGTGCATAAATTATTATGTCAAATTATTCATGAGCCCAGTCTAAAAAGTCATTACCTTGCCACTAAGACACGAAGGAAGAATCAAAGCATGACAAGGTGTAAGTCATAGCAATTCTGGTATTTGTGGGTCTTTGCGTCTTAATGCCTTTGTGGCATTTCTCATTTTTTTGACTTTTTAGATTGGACTCATTCATTCATAAAACACCCAACATCAATACAATTCCAAAAATCAAGCACCAAATTACAAATTTATTCTAATATTCCTAAGTACATGACAAAATTTTTGTAATTATTTGAATATTAGGTTCAACATTGCA
>CAZTNS010000059.1:0-18164 GCA_964615585.1 uncultured Bacteroidales bacterium
CTTGCCACTAAGACACGAAGACTCAAAGCATCACAAGGTGTAAGTCATAGCAATTCTGGCTTTTGTGTCTTAGTGCCTTTGTGGCATTTCTCATTTTTTGACTTTTTAGATTGGACTCATAACTAATTATACAAAGAGAGCAACCGGTCAATAAACCGATGATAATCATCTATGCAATAATATATGACGTCATTTATAATTAAGACAGGAAAACGAACTGAATATCCTTTGGATTTATCTTCAATAGAATGATAAATCAAACTATCCAAAACTTGCTGATTTTCAGTATCTGATAAATCTACAACCGTATAGGAAACAGCATCATTTTGATCAAGCAACTCAATCACCTGGTCACATCTTGAGCAGGATGGTTTTGAATAAACCACAATTTTTTCAATGTCATCTGCCGTGTAATTTTCTTTATCAAACATCTGATATTCATTGTTTTGTGCATATAAAGAATCATTTAACACACACACACAGGCAATACAAAATAAAGCAACAAAAACTGATCTCATTGTCATCATAATATAAATATATATTTTCAACACAATACAAATTTAACAAAAATCATGCGAATAACCAATAAAAATTTTATGTTAAGCCTAAGATGATGGTTAAGTTGAAGGGATTTTTTGTTTTTTCAAAAAAAAGCAAGCATCGCCATAGTACGTGAGTCTTTTTTTATGAAGAAAAAACGAAAAAGAACAAAACCCGGGACGTCAGATTAGGCTGAACATGACACTAGCAAAAAACGCATTATTATATTATATATTAAATGAAGGCTGATCTCAGGCACGTGGTTACCACCAGGATGTAATAATATAAAAAACATTGAATTACACTACATTAGTATTCATTCATACAACAAATACCGTTGCCGCATTTTTTTGTATGATGTCAGATCTGCTTGCCAGCTTTGGCGTATGCTGTCTTCAGAATGGCCTTTGGTAATCTGATGACGCAATCTACTGTCTCCTGATAACTTATCAAAAAATGACGGGGATTTAAAAAAGCTCACGTCATTCGGGAATATTTCATACAAATCAAGTAAAAACGCCAGTTGGAGTTGCCCTGGGTTGAACTGAAATCCATCCGAATTCTCACGCAAATCAAATCCATAACAGGTTGTATTTTCATGTTTCGGGTATGTTGCCCCTTCATTTGGTTGTGGAACGAAACTAAATTCCGTTTTTTCCTTCAGGGCAGGATGTCCACACACCTGAAATTGCATATCTGTTCCCCGCCCGACACTCAGGGTAGTGGCTTCGAGCAAACATAAGGTGGGATACAGCCTTATGCTTCTGTGGTTTGGTAAATTCGGAGATGGCGGCACAGGTACTTTATATTGCATGCGGTGATTATAATTGTCACAGCAAACCCATGACAGGTCACACGACATACCATCCTTTAACCACCCTTCCCCATTGATCATACGGGCATATTCAGCCACTGTCATGCCATGCGCGATGGGAACAGGATGCATGCCCACAAAGGATGCATATTCAGGATTTAAAACCGGACCGTCTATCACATCGGTGTTGGGGTTTGGTCTGTCAAGAACCATCAATGGAAGATTTACTCCGGCACATGCCTCCATTACATAATGTAAGGTGGATATATAGGTATAAAACCGCACCCCTACATCCTGAATATCAAACACCATGACATCCAAATCAGACAAATGCGTTTTTTCAGGTTTCTTGTTGTTCCCATACAATGAAATTACCGGCAAACCGGTAGTGGCATCAGTTTCATTTTCGATCATTTCCCCTGCATCTGCCATGCCACGAAACCCATGCTCCGGTGCAAATATTCTTTTTACAACAATGCCCATTGACAATAAACTGTCAACAAGATGTACATCATTAATCATAGACGTATGATTGGCGACTATGCCAACAGACTTTCCTTCCAATACAGAAACGTATTCATCCGTTCTTTCTGCACCACAAACGATTGGTTTATCTTGTTCTGCAGAAATGGTATCATTGGTCTCAACGCTTGGAATGTCAACATCGCCTTGACATGATATACACATCATCAGGATCAGTGCCACTGTCATATTTTTATACATATCCTTTTAGTTTATACATTAGCATTCCATTGGTTTCAAGCAACAGGATTTCCCATCTTTGTAACGCTTCCGGCCGGGGCAACAACATATACTCAAGATGAAATTTACGGGTTCCGGTAAACCTGTCTGTGCTGTATAAATCAACAAAAAACCCTTGTTTACGAAAACAGGCAGCAGCCCTTCGCAAATGATAACCACTGGTAATCAGCAAATATGTACTGTCTGTTTTTTCAGGTTGTAGTGCCCTTGCTGATTCAATGGCATTTTCTGCCGTGTTGCGGGATATAATTTCATAAGCAACATCAGCAGCAGGAATGCCTGATTGAACAAGAAAGTCATATAAAATCCGGGCTTCCTGGAAATCCGGGCGTCGCAATTCACCGGAACCACCTGTAATGAATATTTTTTTGATGATGCCTTTGTGGTACAAATCCATCGTCTGCAAAAGACGGTCACTGCTTCTGTTAAAATTAATTCTGTCAAAAGTTTCATCATAAGAACACATGCCTGTCAGCAGGATGCCTACATCGTAAGGAGCATTCAATTCATGATGTTGTACGGCAGGGATTTCCCACATTCGCATAAATTCATCCGCAACAAAGGTATTGGTAAAGAACAAAAACAAAATACCCGCAATCATCCACAAACGTTTTCTTGGTTTTGTATTCTTCATCAAAAGGGCTGCAATTATCAGGATGGCAATCCACAACACTGGTGAAAACAAATGGCGCAATAATTTTGACAACACAAAATACATCGTTAATACTCGTAGTTTTGTACAAACATAAAATTTTTCTACATTTAACGCTTAATTTTTGTTGAAATAATTAAAAGATATCATACTTATGAAAGAAAATGCATTGAACCCCAATCCACTGGTGAGGTTTTTGGATAAACCGGCCAACAAATTTACAAGGGAAGACATCATTAAATTTATTGAATCCCATGAAATTGAGATGCTCAATTTTCGCTATGTAGCAGAAGATGGGAAACTAAAAACCCTGAATTTTAACATCAACAGCAGGGAGCATTTGGAAACTGTGCTTTCCACCGGCGAACGTGTTGACGGCAGCAGTTTGTTTTCATACATTGATGCAGGCTCCAGTGACTTGTACGTTGTGCCGCGGTACAAAACTGCCTTTGTCAATCCCTTTGAAGAGATTCCCACCCTGGATATCCTTTGTTCCTATTACAATTCGGAAGGCAAGCCTCTTGAAAGTGCCCCGGAATACCTCATTCGTAAGGCACACAGTGAGTTCAAAAAAGCCACAGGCATGAACTTTCTGGCCCTCGGTGAACTGGAATATTATGTGATGACAGAGCGCGATGATTGTGAAATGTACCCTACCCCTGACCAAAAAGGCTATCATGCCTCCGATCCTTTTGCCAAATTTGAAGATTTCAGGCGTGAAGCCATGCACCTGATTGCTCAGGCAGGCGGGCAAATTAAATACGGCCATTCCGAAGTGGGAAATTTCCATACCGACGACATGTATTACGAACAACAGGAAATCGAATTTTTGCCTTGCATGGCGGAAGATGCCGCTGACCAGATGGTCATTGCAAAGTGGATGCTACGGAAATTATCGTATGAATATGGTTTTACAATATCCCTTGCACCAAAAATTACCGTTGGCAAAGCCGGCAGTGGTTTACATATCCACATGATGCTGGAAAAAGACGGCAAAAACATGATGGTAAAAGATGGTTCCCTCAGCGACGAAGCAAAACGCATGATTGCAGGCATTCTAGAATCTGCAGGCGCACTTACCGCCTTTGGGAATACCATTCCAACGTCATATTTGAGGCTTGTACCCCACCAGGAAGCGCCTACCAACATTTGCTGGGGTGACAGAAACCGGTCTGTGCTTGTCAGGGTTCCGCTTGGCTGGCTGGCTGATGCCAATATGGTGGATGATGCAAATCCGCAGCAAAAAGAGAAGCCAAAACAACACATGGGCAAACAAACCGTCGAAATACGTAGTGGTGACGGGTCTGCTGACATATACGCATACATTGCCAGCCTTATTGTTGCTGCAAGGTATGGACTTGAAAAAGAAAATGCCCTTGACATTGCAGATAAACTCTATGTGGATGTCAATATTTTTGAAGATGAGCATAAAGATAAACTGGAGCAGCTCAAAGGCCTGCCTGATTCATGCTATGAATCAGCCGAAGAGCTTGAAAAAATGCGTGGAATCTTTGAAGCCAATCATGTTTTCCCCAAAGGCATGATTGATGCAGTCGTTAAAAAACTTAAATCCTTTGATGACAAAAACCTCAGTGAGGAATTATACGGCAAACACGATGAAATTGCCAAACTTGTGGAAAGCTATCTGCATTGCATGTAGGCAGAAAAGCAGCAGGTTGAAGAAAACAAAATAACCTTCACTTGAGAGACAAGTGAAGGTTTTTTGTTTCATCTGTTTATTTTTTAAAGCCAACGGCCAGTACTTGTTCCGATAACATATCGGGATGGCCCCTCCTTTTATTTCACAACCGTTGTTCAATTGCATACCGGCGAATAATTACCGGTCCCGTTATTACATAACAGGTTGTATGTGTTCCGCCAGCTGGCGGAATATGAAGATCATCCTTATTAATTTATATACAAATACAATTTGTTGCGCAGTGATTCTTTTTTACGTAGCTGATTTAGCAGCTTCATACATGGATTTCACCTCATCAAGTGTGAAATTTGTAAATTTCAGGCCGGCTTCAAACTCAATGACCCTGTCATCTTTAAACACGACATAATAGAAATTGTAATCTTCTCCGTCTTCGTTTGTCACTTTATAAATAAAGCCATTTTCACCTTCTTCAACAATTTCTTTAAAGCCATCCATGGATTTTACAATATCCTTATAATCGGAAATGTAACCTGCCTTATCTGTATATGGAGCCTCATCCATCATTGTCATGTCCATAACCCAACCATCTTTTTTCAATTCATAGTTGTAAGTTTGAATTCCGTCAAACTCACCCATCATCATGCCTTCATTTACTTCAACACCTTCGGGCACCTCAACTTTCAAAGGCACTGACATATCAGTTAAATCAATCGTTGTTAAACCAACCTCTTCGGATGTTTCAGTTTTTCCAGACTTTGTTTCGCTTACATTTGCCTGCTCGTCTTTGGTGTCATCTTTATCTTTTTCACCCCCGCCACCACAGGATGTCATTCCTACTACAAGGAACAATGATACAAAAAAGCTTAAAATTTTCATAGTCATATATTTTTTAGTGTTAGTTTGTGTAAATGTAGATTAATTTTTTGAGAGCAACAAGCTGTTTTCAATATATTTCCATATTTCATACAAAAATAGGTTAATAATTATTCAAATATGGAAATATAACAGACAAAACCACAAGGGTAATAGTTTCATATTTTGGTTTTTAGCAAGGGCTCCAATATAGATATTGACAACACTAAGGCAGCATTCAATAAAATTGCAATTCAAAAAACAAAAAGATTTATTTCATCTGTTTTCCGCTTCAATATAAAATCATTACATTTGCCACCTGAAAAAAATTGAAAACACCTGAACAATGGCAAAGAAAAAAGACACATCAAACCAGAACCTTGAACATGTTGAGTCGGCATTAAGTAAAGCTGAATTGTTTATTGAAAACAACCAAAAGACCATCACCTATGTTGTGCTGGCCATTGTATTAATGGTTGTAGGGTATTTTGGTTACAGGAAATACATTTATCAACCCAAGACAGAACAGGCTGTCCAGGAGAGTTTTGTAGCAGAACAATATTTTGCACAGGATTCATTCAGGCTTGCCCTTGAGGGAGATGGCCTCAATTATGGATTTCTGGATATCGTTGATAATTATGGGAATACCCCATATGGCAACTTGTCCAAATATTACGCAGGAGTATGTTACCTGCAACTTGGAGAATATGAAGCAGCCATAGAATATCTGAAAGATTTCAAATCCGATGATATGATGGTTGGTGCCAATGCTTTTGGTCTCATCGGAGATGCTTACCTGGAAATTGATGACACTAAAAGTGCTGTCAAGTATTATGACAAAGCTGCGGCACAGGCAAACAACGAATTTCTGTCTCCCATGTACCTCATGAAAAAAGGAAAAGCCCTTGAAATCAGAGACGATTATAAAAAAGCCCTGGATGTTTACAATATCATTGAAACGGAATGGTACGGGACACAGGAACAACGCAGCATTGAAAAATACCAGGAACGTGTTAAACTTCACTTGAACAAATAATATTCAAAGCTTTGAAACGTTTTAAAAGCATCACATACGATGCTTTTTTTATTTTCAATCATAATTTTTGAAGGCATTTTTAATTCAATAGCATGTCAACACAAAAACGCAATTTATCTGAAAATCAATCACGTGACTACAGTGGCACAAGCAAATGGAAAATTGGCATTTTGACAGCCGACTGGAATCCGGAGGTTACTTATGCATTGCGTGACGCTGCCATCAACACCCTGTTAAAATCCGGGATAAAAGAAAACAACATCATGAGTTACGCTGTCCCCGGAAGTTTTGAACTCATAAAAGGGGCAAAATGGATGGCTGAAAAAACCGATGTTGATGCAGTCATCTGCCTTGGATGTATTATACAAGGGGAGACCAGGCATTTTGATTTTGTGGCATCAGGGGTTACCGATGGCATTCGCGATTTGAATATCAGACAGGATGTTCCGGTCATTTTTGGTGTACTCACTACCAATGACCAGCAACAGGCGGTTGACCGTGCCGGTGGCAAATATGGAAACAAAGGCGATGAAGCAGCATTTGCAGCACTTAATATGATACAACTTAACAAAGACATCTCCACGGTATGACAAGGGTTGTACCCATCATATTGCTTGGCATGTTATTCTGCTTTCAACCGGTATTCGCTGGAAAATGGGAAAAAGCAACCGTGATTACAAAAGAACAGGATACTATACACGGTGAGATCAAAGCCGGTGAGCGAAAGTTCAGCACATTCATTAAATTCAGAGACACTGCTAACCGGAAACAAAAACTAAAACCCGATTACATCCAACGTGTTATTACGAAAACCGATGTGTTTGAAGCCATATTTTTCAACAAGGAACTCATCGGCTACAACGTATGGTGTTTTGGAATGATCATTACAGAAGGAAGCATCAACATTTATGATGTGTATTATCCATACAAAAGCTGTGCATGTAAAACGGCAGGTTCTTACCACCACCACTGGGTTTTGAAAGCCCCCGAAAAACCACTTTTCATCATTGAACATAATTTTATATCCGAAAAAATTAAAAACAAAAACGCTCTTATCAATTACGTTGAGTACAACCAGGATTTGAAAGATACTTTGTTTCTGTTTGACGGCAACAGGTCAGATTTCAGAAACATCATCGAACACATCAATCAAAATCCGGAAACCAACAACCGTACGTATTCGCAAGGTCAAAACCACCCAGCATCAGAAAAACAACATTGAGAATGTATGTGTTTTTCCTATTCAAGGATACTATAGAAATACCTCAAATCAACTGAACGGGAAAGAGTAACCATTTTTGATGAGCGGTGCCGGATTATCACCCGGATTCGCCCTGATACTGCTAATATTTTTCTTAACATGACACTATATTTGAACGATGGAAAAAGTTAAAAAGAATAAAAATGTTTTGTCGGTTATAAATAATGCAATATATTTGAACAAAATTAAGTTATAACTGTAAGAGTTATAAGAGAAAGGAGTTAATGCAATGGCACAAAGCAATGCATTTAGACCAAAGTTTAGGGAGAAATTTATTTGGAATGTTAGGTGATGTTTTTTTTCCGAGCAGCACACGGATTGATGACAAAATGGCAAAGCAAATCCAGAAATCAAATCAGGTAACAAGAGAAATTAGAGGGCAGATTGAATTTGTAAAACATATTGAACCACGTGAAATTAACTATGAACTGAAGCTTTTTAGGGCATTATCAAAATTAGTTAATCAATCAGTTGAATTGGTAGAAGAATTAGATGATGAGTATCTTGAGTACAAAAATGCAATCAGAGATTTCAGGAATGCCTTTTGTGAGCTGTTAGAAGAAATAGAGTACGAGGCCGAGAAACATGAATTTAGCGCTTTGTCTGCATCTGTACTTGAAGAGGTTTGGGGTTCCCCTGAGGATGAAGTGTGGGATAATTTTTAAGTATGGAAAAAACATATAAGGCCGGAGATATTATAAAAGTTCAGATAGACTATACTGATAAATCTGGTTCCAAAGGTAGGCCAGCATTAGTGATTTCTAAGCTTTTCAGTAAATAATCCAGACTATATTGTCTTGCCGATAACAAGGACCAAGCGGTCTGAGGATGTTCAATATCCTCTTGACAATGCAATGATAATTAATGGGAAATTGCCTGCTTTGTGCTTTGTGGGCTTCACCACTGTATTCACCACACACCATAAACTCATCCAAAAGAAATATGGTGAACTTAATAAGGGAGATTTGTGTAAAGTAATCAGTAAGTTTAAAGAATCATTGTTTTAATTTGCTAACAATTAATTTTCCCTGGTTTTCTTCCGGAAACAAAAATTGATAACAAAATAAAAACCGACCGGGCATGAAAAGAAAAATAAAGTTAGCAATGCTCTATTTTGTGCATGCTTCAATTATTTTGTCTAAAAGTTGCTTTGCCTTATCTGCTTCAGATGGGGTAACCTTATAAGTTGTGTATCTGGAGTACCTTGATTTATCGTCAAGCCATTTGTATTTACTCCTAATCTCTCTTAATTTTTCTGTTACCAATCTCTCTCTGGCTGCATGCCTCCCTTTCATATTGTAGGCGTTCCTTACTTGTTCGATCTCTTTACATTCATAACCATTAATGTTCAAAGGCATTAATTTGTCATCTACTGCATGAATGGCTGAATAGAATGCGGTTGTAACAACCCAATCATAATATATACGACCTTCTAAAAGCTTATTAGATAAGCTCTGATTATGTTCGGCATGCTTCCATTTTTTACTTTTAGAATGTTTCTGAGTACCCAAAACCATCAGCTTTTAAGAGTGATTTGTCAATATCTCCTCCACCTATGTATCCAATATCAAGAATCTCATTAGTGAGCTTTTCGTATGTGTCTCTAATCTCAAAGAGTTTTTCATAAGCGTTATCTATAAAACAATCTTTCAATAACGCTTTGCTTGGAACAGCTATGATAACACTTGGACGGTTAGTTTTAAGGTTGATATGTAAAGATATAGGGCTGTATTTTA
Source organism: uncultured Bacteroidales bacterium (assembly GCA_964615585.1). Lineage (GTDB taxonomy): Bacteria > Bacteroidota > Bacteroidia > Bacteroidales > ML635J-15 > JAQIBY01. Next base: position 9,314 of record CAZTNS010000059.1, read on the forward strand.
GCTCTTTTATGTAATCAACAACCTTTTTGGATAGTATATAAATAAGTGTAGATCTTTCCTGAAATTTTTCATTACGCTCATTAATGAGTTCATTCACAAACTGACTATCAGCTATTTTTTTTCCTTTATTGTAACCCTCTGTAAAAGCCTGTGTAACTACGTCAACATGAAAGTAGTCCTTTGATTCTTTTGTCCTAGCCTCTTCTTTGTATTTAGAGATGTAATCATTGAAAGACTTTAGTCCAGTATTGTCTAATGGTTTGTTCATAATTTTCAACATCTTGTAAAAAACTCATTGCGAAATTAATCAATTACTCAAATGTACAACATTATTTTACAAAAAATGTTGTACATTTAGTTTTAATAATAGAAAAAAGGTAATATTCAAAAGCTGTTAACTTCAAGTGTTTATTTTCTAAACTCAGGATCATTTACGGTTTTAGCAATTCCGATTTTAACGCAGGCTGAATAATTGTGCAGGCAGTAAGTTTCTTCAACAGCAGCAATTCTGGCATTTATTTCAAACGGCATTTTATGGTACCATGCAAAATAAGGCAAAATAAATTGATGCACTACTCATGTTTCCAACAGAATCTATTATACCGTTGATAACTTCCTCATATTTCTTCATAAATTACGGAATTTTTTCATGGATTATTGTTACTTTTGACCTTTGGTAAAAGAAGAATTTTAACATGGGAAAAGTTATCGCAATTGCCAACCAAAAAGGTGGCGTAGGAAAAACGACAACAACAATTAACCTGGCAGCAAGCCTTGCCGCACTGGAATATAATGTTTTGCTTATTGATGCCGATCCTCAGGCCAATTCAACAAGCGGTCTTGGATTTGACGTAAAAAATATTCAGACAGGCTTGTATGAAATGCTGATCAAACAGGAAGCAAGTGAAAATATCATTTTAAACAGCAACCTGGAACACCTGGACATTCTTCCCAGCCACATTGACCTTGTAGGGGCTGAAATTGAGATGCTTGATTTGCCAAACAGGGAAAAGGTGCTTCGCCTGATGCTGGAAGATATAAAGGAAAATTACGATTTTGTTTTGATTGATTGCTCGCCCTCACTTGGTTTGATAACAGTCAATGCCCTTACAGCCGCCGACTCGGTTATCATCCCTGTTCAATCCGAATATTTTGCTCTTGAAGGGTTGGGCAAGCTCCTGAATACCATACGCATTGTTCAGTCCAACCTGAATGAAAATCTTGATATTGAAGGGTTTTTACTCACCATGTTTGATTCCCGGAACAATTTATCCCACCAAATTGTCGAGGAGGTCAGAAAGCATTTTGAAGACATGGTGTTTGAAACCATCATTGCACGAAATATTAAACTTGGGGAAGCTCCTTCATTTGGTCAGTCCATTTTAGATTATGATGCAAACTCAAAAGGAGCTCAGAATTATCTTGCACTGGCACGAGAACTTCTCCAAAGAAATAATCTGACAGAAATACCGCAGTCCGAAAAAACACTGAAATAAAATATGATGGCAAAAAGAAATGCATTGGGAAAAGGGCTTGGCGCACTTATAGAAACAGATGACAACAACGGCAAAATCAAGCGTGATGCTGTCAATAAAATACCTCTGGATAAAATCAAAGCCAATCCTTTTCAGCCCAGGAAGCAGTTTGAAAACAAAGCTCTTTTGGAAATGGCTGAATCCATCAGGGAGCTGGGTATCATCCAACCCATCACAGTCAGCATAAAAGATGATTTTTTTCAACTCATATCCGGAGAAAGGCGACTCAGGGCTGCCCGGATGGCCGGGTTGAAAAACATTCCTGCTTATGTTCGTACCGCTGACGACCAGGGACTACTTGAAATGGCACTTGTTGAAAACATCCAGCGTGAAAATCTTGACGCTATGGAAATTGCCATATCATACGAACGGCTTATGGAAGAATGCCAGCTTACCCAGGAAAAACTCAGCAAGCGCATTGGAAAAAACCGTTCAACCATATCAAATTACATCCGGCTGCTGAAACTTCCCCCTGAAGTGCAACTGGGAATAAGAGAACAAACAATTACCATGGGTCACGCCAGAGCACTCATCAACCTTGCTGATGAAGAAACACAGCTTATGGTTTATAAGCAAATTCTCAAATACAATTTTTCTGTCCGCAAGGTTGAAGAATTTGTGCAGGAGCTTACAAGCGACAAGAACCAAAGCCGGTCAAAACCCAAGAAACAGCCAAAAAATGATCTTAACAATGACTGGAAAAAGCTTGAAAAACACTTGTCATCGCATTTCAATACAAAGGTGAAATTCAACAGAAACAACAAAGGAAAAGGAAAAATCGTTATTCCGTTCGAAAACGATGAACAACTGGAACAAATTGTTGCATCACTTGATAAACTGGATAAATAATGTCCCCGTACAGAAGCCTTACATATCTACTCACATTGTTGATATTTTTTGCCTGTAATGTGATTGTCAAAGCTCAGGAATCAGATAGTTTACAAGATCAATCACCTCAACCTGAAATCAAAAAACGTTCTGCTGCCAAAGCCAGCCTTTATTCTGCTGTTTTACCGGGAGCCGGACAGGTGTATAACAACAAATACTGGAAAGTTCCCATTGTGTATGCTGGATTAGGAGCATTCACGTACCTCAGTTTACAATATCAATATGAATTTATCCGCTATAAGTCCGCCCTGCTTGACCGTCAGGATGGTGAACAAGACGAATTTTACGGACAGCTCAGTGATGAAGCCATAAAAAACGAAATGGACCGATGGCACCGCATGCGTGACCTGAACATTATTGGCGCAACGCTGATATATGTTTTGCAAATTATTGATGCCAACGTGGATGCATCATTGAGCGATTTTGATGTCAGCGATGACATAAGCCTGATGATAAAACCATTGCAAACTCCAACAAACAATTCAATGACACTCTGTTTAAGCTATAAATTTTGATTATGAAAAACACCCTGTTACTTATCATAGTTTTGATCTGTATCCATCTAAGCAGCAATGCTGAAAACGATACGCTTACGAATAAAAAGATAAGCGACAGCCTGCGAACAAAAAATGAATTTGCCTGGGTTGACCGCATTGACAGTTTGTTAAACGCGCATTCTGTTTTCAGCGTTGATACCATACCCATCAGCATGACAGACATGGAAAAAATAGTTACTGATTTACCTGATTCGGTGTACAGGGAACGGGTTAAGGCATTGTATTCTCCTGTTAAACTGTCTTACAACCAACAGGTAAAAAACAACATTGAATATTACATCACAAAATCGTACAATCAGATACCACGCTTGCTGGCACTTTCGCAGTATTACTTTCCCATGTTTGAGGAGGTTTTAGACCAGCATGGATTGCCTTATGAACTGAAATACCTGGCTGTGGTTGAATCAGCCCTCAATCCTCAGGCAATTTCAAGGGCAGGGGCAACCGGATTATGGCAATTCATGTACCGCACCGGTAAATTCATGGGACTGGAAATCAATTCGTATGTGGATGAAAGACGCGACCCCATTGAATCAACCCATGCAGCTTGCCGTTACATGAAAGCCCTGGATACAATTTATAACGACTGGATGCTTGTACTCGCCGCTTATAATTGCGGTCCGGGTACCCTCAACCGTGCCATCAGACGTGCAGGCGGAACAGGAAATTTTTGGGATATCTACCATTATCTGCCTCGGGAAACAAGAAATTACGTTCCCGCATTTATTGCTGTCAGCTATTTGTTTAATTATTATGACAAACATGGTTTTTATGCCGAAAACATTGATGTTCCGCATGATGTGGATACCATCATGCTCAATAAAGACCTGCATTTTGGCCAATTATCAGAATGCCTCAACATCGGTATTGATACCTTGCGGTATTTAAATCCACAATACAAGCGTGATTTTATCCCCGCAAATAAAACCGTCAGGCATCTCATTTTACCAGGAAATGTAATTCCTCAATACATTGCAATGGAGGATACCATCCATTTGTATAAAGATTCGCTTTACCTCAATCCGCAAAAAATTGCATATCAACCGGCATCCAGGTCAACGGCATATAAAGCCGTTTCTGCAGCACAACCAAAAGGCACAAAAAAACTCACTTACACCATCAAACAAGGCGATGCCATTGGTTTAATCGCAGACTGGTACGATGTGAGTACAAGGGAATTAAAAGCATGGAACGGTTTATATTCAAACAGAATACGTGCAGGCAAAAAACTTGTTGTTTATGTTCCCGAAGGCAAGTATGATTACTACAAGCCTGTTGATAAAATGAGCCTGGCGAAAAAGCAAAAACGTAACGGCCTTACAATGCCTTCAGGGCATAAAGAACCCGTTAAACTTGATCCGAATTACGAATATTACACGGTAAGGCCAGGAGATAACCCCTGGGACATTGCCAATAAATTTCAGGGTATCTCTGCCGATGATATTGTTAGGTTAAATGACATCAGTGACACCAGCAATCTGAAAGTTGGTCAAAAAATAAAAATCAGAAAAAAAAGTTAGCATCATGCCCATAAATGTAGCCATCATGGCAGGCGGCCCCTCTTCTGAACGTGTGATAAGCCTGCAAACTGCTGATAACATTGCAAATTCACTGCCCAAAGCAAAATACACCGCTTACACCATTGATGTCAATGGCCCTGCATGGATTTATAACCTGAATAAAAAGGATGAAGCTGCTGTGGATAAAAATGATTTCAGCCTTAGCAAGGATGGAAAAAAAATACATTTTGATGTCGCTGTTATTGCCATTCATGGTAAACAAGGCGAAGACGGTACATTGCAAGGGTATTTTGAAATTATGGGAATACCTTATTCCACCTCCGGGGTGTTGTGCTCGTCACTGACTTTTGATAAAATCAAATGCAAAGCGTTTATAAGTCAATATAACGTTCCCATGGCTCACGAAATGGTATTTAAAAAAGGCGACAGCATCAATCCGGAAGCCGTTGTGAGTAAACTTGGGCTTCCCTTGTTCATTAAACCAAATACTGCCGGATCAAGCTTTGGCATCACAAAAGTGTATGATACGGGGAAAATTGCCGATGCAGTCAACCATGCATTTACCGAAGATGATACCATCATCATTGAAAGTTTCATTGACGGTGTGGAAGTAAGTTGCGGCATATTAAAAACGGCCAGTCACAACCGGGTATTTGAGCCCACGGAAATTGACACCAAACGTGATTTTTTTGATTACGATGCCAAATACACACCCGAGTTGACAGATGAAATCACCCCGGCCCGCATACCTCAATCCGAGTCTGATGCGGTAAAAAGCATGGCTTCATTGATCTACGATAAACTCAACTGCCGCGGTATTGTGCGTATTGATTTCATCATCAAAGACAGCATTCCCCATTTTCTGGAGGTCAATACCATCCCCGGATTGAGCAAAAACAGCATTGTCCCCAAACAAATCCGGCATGCCGGCCTCACTGAATCACAGGTGTTGGATGAAGCTGTATCCGATTGCATGAAGCAGCGTTGACATTATAACTGTCCGTTTTCATACAACTGTACCAGGATTTCAATATCCCTGTCTTCCCCTTCCGGATCGTACTCCTGTTTCAGGTTATGGCCAAATAAACGAGCAACCCCCTGGTAAAGTCCTGCCAGAAATCCCCCTTTGAATTCTTTCAGGATGTCATAAGATGTATCGCCGGTTTCCCTGTCAATAAGCCGTACAAGCATTACCCCCTGTAAAATTGTTAGTTTGCGGATGTCATCTTCATATTTTTCACGCAATTGTTTTTCCCGGTACCGGATGTATTGCTTTTTTAAATTATCATCATGGAACTTATCAAGTTCTGAATCAATGTCATTGATGGTTTCACTGATGAGTAGTGCGTAAGGATATACTTTCAGGAAATACCGCGTCGTCCTGTCAAACTTGCGTTGTTCTGATCGTGATCTTTTATGCATTTCCGGGAACACCATCACCTCAGGCCCCATCATTACGTGCTGTTCCGAATGTATAAACAAACTGTCAAGGTTAACCTGTGGCGGCACATAACGGCTCCCTGATTGTGCCAAAATACAAGACCCCGGAAAAATCATTAACAATATGGTCAAAATTTGTGTTTTCATAAATAAACAATCATATCTGTTAACATTTTTACCAATAATTGTACCAAATTTTCATAATTTTGGCGGCATTGTGAACATAAAAACATCACATATAATTAACTGGCTCATTTTAATTGGGTTGAGTATGATCTGGGGAAGCAGTTTCATCCTGATGAAATACGGATTGAAAAGTTTTTCTTATGGACAGGTTGCCGGATTCAGAATGTTCATTGCGTTTGTAAGTTTACTGCCGGTAGCACTGTATCACATTAAAAAGATCACAAAGAAAAATTTTATTTCGCTAATCATTGTCGGGTATATTGGCAATGCCATTCCGGCCTTTTTATTTACATTGTCTCAAACCCGTATTGATTCATCCATTGCAGGCATTTTAAATTCAATGACGCCTTTTTTTACCATGATCATTGGAGCCCTTGTTTATAACATAAAAATCCCGTGGTTTAAAGTGGCAGGGGTTCTTATTGGTTTGGCCGGAGCCGTTGCAGTCATCACGAGCAATACCAATATTGATACCGGGAAAATTAACGTGTTTGCCCTGTATGTTGTTCTGGCAACAGTCATGTATGGCATCAACATCAATCATGTCAAGGCCAGGCTTTCCTCCCTCAACGGGATACAAATTGCAGCCTTTGCCTTTATGATGGTTGGGCCGGTAATAACTGCCTACCTCATCAGCACCAACCTGCCGGAAACATTTGCACGGGACAATGCATGGCATGATTTTTTGTATGTCTTGCTGCTGGGATTTTTTGGATCGGCTGTGGCTGTAGTGGCAGTAAATATCCTGATATTGCGCAGCAATGCCCTTTTTGCATCATCCGTTACTTATTTGATGCCAATAATAGCCATAGGCTGGGGTGCCCTTGATGGTGAACAACTCACAATAATTCAATACGCCGGCATGGGTTTAATTTTATTCGGTGTATATTTGGTCAATAAAAAATACAGAAAAAAATGATGCATTTGAACAAATGGACGCGTATCGTGATGGCTGTTTCGTCAGGCCTTCTTCTAAGCGTGGCATACACACAATGGCACATGGGATGGGTTCTCCTGGTTGCTTTTGTTCCTTTATTGATTCTCGAAGAATACACTCAACAAAGGAAACATTCGGGACACAGTTTATTTGGATATACATACCTTGCATTCATCGTGTGGAATATCATATCCACGTACTGGATATATTATGCCACTGCTGCTGGTTCCATTTTTGCACTGGGCCTCAACGCTTTGTTTGTGACGGTTTTATTTTTTCTGTATCACAAAATCAAACTCCGCCTGAATCGCAACGAAGCGTACATTGCGCTGGTGGTATTGTTTCTTGCGTTTGAGTTTTTCTACATGAAAGTAAAACTCAGTTGGCCATGGCTCAACCTTGGCAATGGATTCGCCAACAACGTGCAGTGGATACAATGGTATGAGTTTACGGGCACCCTGGGGGGAACCGCCTGGGCACTGATATCCAACTTGCTTGTTTTTGAAATCTTCAGGCGAAAATTTATGCTGCCGGATTCCCAAAAAAGGCCTGTGCGTATTCACATGATTTCGCTGGCTGCCATTATTGTCATTCCGTTCTTTTTATCCGTGATCATGTATCATAAACATGAAGAGAAAGGGAAAACACAGGAAGTCGTTATAATTCAGCCCAACATTGACCCGTACAAACAAAAATTTTCCGGTTCGGTGATGGACCAGCTTCACAATATGCTCAGGCTTACCGATTCTGTCATCAGCAAAAACACTGATTATGTGGTGTTTCCGGAAACGGCCATGCCTTTGTACATAGCTGAAGATTCCCTGACAATTGAAAAGGATCCCCACATTAAATTATTACGCCGGTTCAACGAAGATTATCCCGGCACAAAATTCATTACCGGCCTGACGAGCCGTAAATTTTATTTTGATGAAAAAGACGTTTCTCCCACTGCGCATCAACAACAGAATTTTTGGTTTGATGAATACAACACTGCCATGCAAATTGACACCAGTGGCATACAACAGTTCTATCATAAATCAAAACTTGTGCCAGGCGTGGAATCCATTCCTTATGTTGACAACTGGAAATGGCTGAACAATCTTATCATCAACCTGGGAGGGCCACGCAACAGCCTTGGTTATGATCCGCATGCAACCAATTTTGCCAGTCCCAATGATTCGGTTCAGGTTGCTGCAATCATCTGCTATGAGTCTGTGTACGGAGAATATGTTAGTTCTTTTGTCAGGCTAGGCGCCAACCTTGTTTTCATCATGACAAACGATGGTTGGTGGCGAGATACACCCGGATACAAACAACATGCCGCTTATGCGCGCCTGCGTGCCATTGAAACACGACGCGCCGTTGCACGTTCAGCCAATACCGGAATATCCTCCATCATTAATCAGCGTGGCGATATTGTGGACTACCGTGGATGGTGGACAGAAGCAGTCATCAAGGGAAATATTAAAGCCAACAACAAACTCACTTTTTACGTTCGTTATGGTGATTATTTGGGGCGCATTTCAGCTTTCCTTGTGGTATTGATACTTCTTCACTGGATTACCAACCTGCTGATGCGAAAAAAAACCGGTTAACTGTGGTTTGTTGAAAAAGCCTTATGGATAGCTTATTCAAGGGGACAAGGCCAAGGCAAAAACAGGGCAATGTTGAACGCATTTTGGTATTAAACGGATAAAAATGAAAGATACAAATCAGTGCTCGCCCCTGGGGAAAAAATAGGGGAACTTCAAAAAAGATAACTTAAATTTGTCTATGGAAATATAGCAC
>CAZTNS010000060.1:0-17317 GCA_964615585.1 uncultured Bacteroidales bacterium
AGATTGGGATTTATTTGGGATTTGGGATTTGGGATTTGGGATTTTGAACTTCATAAGTGCTATACTTCCATAGACAAATTTAAGTTATCTTTTTTGAAGTTCCCCTATTTTCCCAGGGGCGAGCACTCTCATATAACTCTTTCTAAAAACACTGTTATTATATTGGGAAAACCTGACTTATTCGGGGAGAGCATTATATTAAATTATTGCATTCCACCCCCTTATCAACACCATTGTCAATTACGGCCACTGGTAATCAATCCGTTGCATTTACCTTTATAATTTTAAACTCTGTACGTCGGTTTTTTGCCCTGCCGGCTTCTGTTGCATTATCTTCTACAGGATTATCAAAACCATATCCCTTAAAGGTTAAACGCTCGGAAGAGATGCCCTTATCTACCAGGTAATTATAAACAGCTTTTGCCCTGTTCTCAGACAGGGATTTGTTGTACTCAGCACTACCCCTGTCATCAGTATGACCTCCAATTTCAATGCTTACATTTGGATTTTTTTTCATGAATTCCACCAGCTTCTGTAATTCGGCAAAAGATTCATCTTTGAGATCATATTTGTCATAATCAAAAAATATATTATTCAAAACAGCTGACTTTCCCTCTTTAATCGGCTGCAACGGGATATCCATTATATAAGCACCATCAGACTCTTTCCAATCTTTTAATGAAAAATTTTCCGAGAAAAACAAATACCCTGCTTTATCTACATTAAAGGCATACTCTTTTCCAACCGGAAGCACCACCAAATAGCGACCGTCAACCTTGTTGCTTTTCTGGATTGCTATCAACTCTCCAGAGGCGGGATCCATCAAACGGCATTCTGCCTGTAAGGGATCATTTGTTTCAACATCATACACTTTTCCTTTAACATAAGTAACTGGCTCTGGCTGTAAACTTTTCTGCAAATCAAATTCATAAATATCCAATCCACCATAGCTATCTTCGCGTTCCGATGCTATCATTGCCAGATCTCCGCCGGCATTAACAATCAAACTCCTTTCTTCACCATGGGTATTGATGGGATATCCCAGGTTTTCAGGCACACTCCAGGTGCCATCATCCTGCAATTTTGTTACAAACAAATCAAAACTGCCCAATCCCACATGTCCATCTGAAGCAAAAAACAGTGTTTTCCCGTCAGGATGAATAAAAGGAGAACCATCAGCCCCATCAGAATTAACAACCGGGCCTAAATTTTCGGGTTCTCCAAATTTCAATCCAGGATTTATTCTCACACGCCAGATATCATTCTTTCCATGCCCGGATTTATCACTGCTCGAATAATACAACCACTTCCCGTCAGCAGACAGGCTGGGATTTGACTCCCAGTTTGCCGAATTCACTTTTGGCCCAAGGTTCTGAGGACTTCCCCACATATTCCCTTCTTTATAACTGGCATACAGGTCACAGCTCCCGTATCCATCCCTCCTGTTACATGCCGTAAAAATACACATATTGCCATCAACAGAAATACACTGAGCTCCTTCATTATTCATTGAATTGATGGTTTTTCCCATGTTTTTTATTGCCATCCACTCTCCTGCTTCATTTTTATGTGTCACAAACAGGTCTTCCTGGTAAGAATCGCTATGATAATTCCTGTTGTTTGCAGGAATCAACACCGTTGTAACAAGCGTTTGTTCATCCGCTGTAAGAGAAGGCCAGTAATCATCGAATTTTGTATTGACTTTTGCCCCGAGGTTATACGGATTATAATCCACAGGATTCTCAACGGCATGTACTGAGAACACAACACGCTCTTTAACATCTTTGTACATAACATTGCTTTCCAAATCACTTCTGGAATATTCTTCAAACCCCTCCAGATATTCCTCCGCCTGATGATAGTTCCCTTTGCGATAAGCCAATTCGGCAGCTTTAAGAAAAAAGCCGGGATCGTATTCCGGATCTATGCGTATAACTTCTTTTACAGCCTTTTCCATTTTATCATAATAAGCCTGATATTGGTATATCTCAGATAGAAGTACCCAGGCTTCCAAAAAGTCTGGGTCTTCAATTTTTGCTTCTTTGACAGCCGATATAGCAAGATCCACCTGACGGTTTTGAAGGTATTCCTGTGCATCTTTAAAGTATTTCTTTGCTTTTCTACTATTTGTATGGTAATCTGTATTTTGTGCCAGGATGATCCCTGACAAACCCAATATTATAAAACTCAGAACAGCAATTTTTTTCATGGTATTTGCAAAAATTTATGTGTTTGAACTGATATCCGCCACCGGGGATGTTTTTTTATATAATCCACTACCCAGTGTTTAGTTTCTTTAAAACGGCTCCACTCCGGCTGTAACAATAAAGCACATTCCTTATTAACCTTAGCCGCCATATTTTCTGCCCAAACAAAATCATCAGGCTTGTCATATATTATCACTTTCAATTCGCTTGCCAAACTATAATAAACAGCTAAAGGTTCTTTTTGTGGCTTAGGCGAAAGGCATATCCAATCCCATGTGCCGGTTAATTTTTGTGTCCCGTTTGTTTCAAGATACAACTTTAATTTATGGTGATGACATTTTTTTGCCAACTTGCTCAGATTATATAACAAAGGCTCTCCGCCGGTTACAACAACAGAATGTGCTTTTGATTTTAATATCCTGTTAACCAATTCATCTACAGAAGTCCATGATTCCGGCACCCAGTTCCATGTTTCTTTTGAATCACACCAACGGCACCCCATGTCACATCCACCAATACGCAGAAAAAAAGCCGCTTTACCTGTGTTCATTCCTTCACCCTGAACAGAATAAAATGTTTCAAGCACAGGCAAAAAATCAGGTGAATGTCTTTTTTCAATCGGCATCATTTTTTTATGATTTTATCCAACACTTTTCGGGCTGCATCTTTATGCAACATTATATTCATCATTTTCAGACGTATATAATCCTCATGAAAAAACCGGTATCCCTTATTTTTTCCATCAAAACCCCCTGCACCACTGTCTTTCAGAAGATACCACATATCATTACCATATTGTTGATATCCCACTATTTGAATACAATGATCGTCAGTTGTGGACTTATTATACAATCGTAATTCCCTGCTGTCAGCATCGATGAATGCTGATGGAATATCAAATTCAGGGATTATTGCCACCTCTGCCCTGCTGTTATATCCGGGTTCACTTACATCGCCACAAATACATATTGTATAACCGTGGATAACAGCATCCTTACACAAATCATAAAAATCATCAATGGTTACATTGTAATAATCATCACTGTGCCACCAATTATCCGGCTCAACCAATTCGTGTTTTTCATTGTATGGTACAGATTTCGTTGACATAAAACTAAACATATCACCGGCTTTCAAAGGCAGGGTTTCATAAAAGCTTTCAGCGGTATATGTTTCTCCTTGATAATCAAAATGTTCAGGCATCTCCCCCATGTGGCTGTCAAGAATAGCACGAATATCAGAGCGAACCTGTTCAGCATTCCAGGCATTTGCTTTTTTCACATTATCCAGGTAAGTTTTCATCTCTCCCACCATTTCAGAGTGTGAATGATACGTTCTGTATTCGGGTTTTCCAGGATACGCAGATTCTGGCATGCAACCATAGACAGGCATGATGCGCTTCAGCGCATTGGCTTCACTGCCCTGATCAAAATAAGTTTTACCACGGCTTTCAACAAAATGCTCAGCCCTGTCAACATAATCCCAATAGACAAAAAACATCTCTGACAAATTTATTTCACTGCCATGTAAACGGAATATTTCTGATTCAAAAAACGATGTGGCAGCAAAGCACCAGCAGGTGCCTGCATTTCCCTGAGGTTTAGGCAGGGTATGCCAGTGTGTTTTATAAGCAGCAATGTCTGTGGGATAATCTCCATCAAAATCACAGCTTAAATACTGTTCTGAATGCTCCTTGATCAGTGGTTCTGAAACCTTCAAGATTACATTTTCGTAAAATCCGTCTTCTTTTTTTCTGTATTCTGCTTCATCCGGCTGATCAAAAATTTGTGCTTCTACAGCACACATCCCCAAAAGCATACAAATCAAAATGAATATTTGTTTACACATTTTTCTTAACTTGAGACAATTTCTAACAAAATAACAAAAATAAAATGAGACTTTGTCTTCAGGATTTAAAAATTGTTCAAATTCAAGAATAAATAATATGGTTCTAATGCAAACTTAGTGGAAAACCAGGAATATCTAAAAATACAAAGTTAGGTGTAATGTTGTCGGGAATCGGGAGTCAGGAGTTGTGAATACTTTTTCCGACTCCGGTCTTCCGACTTCAGACTTGTAACCTATCGGTCATTACACAATAGGATCAGGTAAGCAGCCGGTTAATCACAACCCATTAAAAATGCAGTGGAACCAATATAATAACAATGTTGACAGCTTGTTGGTTTGTGGTTTGTCCCTAATCAACTGTAAATTTAAATATATGCGGCAATGGTTTTATTATGCTGGCATATATATGACTTTTTTGGTTTCAAAGAAAGGCTCTGGAAAAAAAGCACTTATATTGAACTGCTGAACCTCCGGAAAAAGCTTCAACTCGTCTGCAAGGTCTCCTCCTTTCAAATAATATATCCCCTGCCGCTTCAATGATCCGGATTTGCGGATAAGGTGTTTTGTTTGCCGTGAAAATTTTGGAAAAGCGGCAACAGCCCTTGCTATGATATAATCATATTGTTGATTATGATTTTCAGCCCTTTCATTAACAAATGACAGGTTATTGATATCAAGAGTTTTGCCGATATTTTCTGATGCACGTATTTTTTTTTGTATTGAATCAAGCAGCACAAATTCAACATCCGGAAACAATACAGCCAGGGGAATTCCGGGAAAACCACCTCCTGAACCTACATCCACAACACAGGATTTTTCGGGAAACTTAATCACTCGGGCGATGGAAAGAGAATGTAATACATGATGCAAATAAAAAGCTTCTTCATCTTTTCTGGAAATCAGGTTGATTTTGGCATTCCACGTTTGATATAGCGGTTTCATCAACCTGAATTTTTCCTTTTGCTCCGTATTAATCTGGGGGAAATATCCTGAGATTAAATCCATGATCTGAATTTACAAGTTTTTTTCATCCGGATATAATATTGCATGAAGCAATTCCCTGGATCGATACAACCGTGCTTTTACAGTTCCCAGAGGAATCTGCATTTGTTCTGCTATTTCTTTATAGCTCATTTCTTTGTAATACCGGTTTTTTATGAGTTTGCTGTAACGGGGTTTGAGTCTTTGAACAACGTCACTGAGAAAATCAGATTTTTGCTCTTTAATCAATCTTTCTTCCGGATCCAGCATTTCACTGGCCACATCAAAGGTTTCTTCACCTTCTTCTTCATTCAGTTTATTGTCAAGTGAAAGATGCTGGAATTTTTGTTTGCGTATAAAATCAATACAATTGTTATTGGCAATTGTAAATAACCATGTACTGAAAGCATAACAAGGCTCATACTTATAAAGACTTTTAAAGGCTTTGCCAAAAGCTTCAATGGTAACATCTTCAGCATCTACCGGATTATTTAGTTTTCTTAGAAGCATATAATAGATATGGTCCCTGTAAATATCCAGCAATTCAGTAAAAGCAGAATCTTCACCAGCTTTAGCCCGTTGCACCAGTTCATAATCCCGCTTTGCTTTAGTTGACCAATTCGGATTTACTTCCATAATTTATTGTTGCGTCGCATTAATCCTGCAAGTGCAAAGGTAAAATAAAAAAATGGTAAAATAATATCAATTACAGGGAAAATAAATAACAATTTTTTCTCTCCGGTATATTGCATGCTCTTATGCAAGACAAAAACTTGTACAAGCTTCAACAACAACCACATAACTGCCAAAATGTACAAATATTGAACTGAAGGGAACAACAAATAAAACCCCAACATAACAAAAGGTGTCAATATCCGTGAAAAAGGCTCGGCAACAAGTAAAATCCGTTGCCATGGCCGATAAAATTTACTGCTTGTCATGTGCCTGGTTTTCTGACGTACCCATTGTTTGAATCCTGACGGTGGTTCAGATATTGTTTTGGATTGAGACAGCAATATAACCTGCGTGTTGTCTTTATCAGCAACAGCATTAACAAACAAGTCGTCATCACCGGAAACTACATTATTGAAGCCCCGGAACCCTCCCCGGTTTATCCACAATGATTTTTTATATGCGAGATTGCGGCCCACGCCCATATATGGTTTAATACGTGTGGCCATTCCCCCGTACATCATAGCAATAAGCAAGGTGTCATACCTTACCAGGGCATTCAGCAAACCTCTTTTGAATCCATAAGCACCATAACCAAGTACAATTTCTTTATCCAGATGGAATGGTTCCGCCATATACCTGAGCCAATATTTTCCGGCAGGATGACAATCTGCATCAATAAAAACAAGATGCTCATGACTAGCAGCTCTGATGCCAATGCTTAAAGCCACCTTTTTTCCGCGCCTGAATTTGCCGGATTCCGGCACCCAGGTAACATATAGCCTGCCGGATTTTTTAGAGATACAATCCAGCACCTCTCTGGTTTTATCATCTGAACAATCATCCACAACGATCACCTCGAATTCAGGATAATCCTGTTCCAGTATAAAAGGTAAATTTTGACTCAGGTTTTCTTCCTCATTGCGTGCAGCTATAATGACAGATACAGGCGGCAAGTGATGGTTTGTTTTTCGGCTTCCTGCCTGTCGGGATTTTTTCCACCATCCGGGAAAAACATACAACCAAAAAAACAGCCTCAAAAACACAACCAAAGCTATACAGGCCAACGCTATCAGGAACAAAAGCTCACTCATCAGACTTCCCTGTTTGTTTTGCACGGTTCCATATGGCATCCATTTCTGCAAGGCTCATTTTTTTCAGATCAAGACGTTGCTCTTTCGCAAAATTTTCAAGGTATTCAAACCGGTGCCGGAATTTTTTGTTGGTACGTTCAAGCGCATTATCAGGCATAATATCGTATAGTCTCGCCGCATTAATAACAGAAAACAAAAGGTCGCCAAACTCATTTTCTACTTCCTTTTCAGATTGATTGTGAACAGCGGATCTTAGCTCTCCCAGTTCTTCCTCAATTTTATCAAACACCTGTGTTTTTTCTTCCCAATCAAAGCCAACAGCCCTGGCTTTATCCTGCATACGGTAAGCTTTGACCATCGCTGGCAAGGATGTGGGCACGCCGCCAAGCACTTTTTTGTTGCCCTTTTCTTTTAGTTTTATTTTTTCCCAGTTTTGCTCTACCTCCTGCGCAGAATTCACCTTTGTATCGCTGAAAATATGCGGATGCCGGAAAATAAGTTTTTCACAAATGCCTTCTATCACATCAGTGATGTCAAACTTCCCCTTTTCATCGCCAATTTTTGCATAAAAAACAACGTGCAGCAACAAATCCCCCAGCTCCTTACGGATACCATCATGATCGTTATTCATGATCGCATCAGCAAGCTCATAAGTTTCTTCTATGGTTAGGGTGCGCAGGGTTTCATTGGTTTGCTTTTTGTCCCAGGGACACTTTTCACGCAATTCATCCATAATATCCAACAAACGTTTAAACGCTTTCAGTCTTTCATCCATACCATAGGTTTTAAAATCCAAATTACAAATATCAAATAAATTCCATTCAAGTCGCTTATCGACAAAAAAGGTTTATCTTATTATTCCGGGCAAATCCGCCTGCATTCCGACTCTACAAGCTCACTGCCTGATGCAGGCGGCCGGTCTTCACCTGCTATCTGCCATTGGGAGATGTTGGTTTTGTACACCGGTAGGCAGGAGTTCATTCCAATCACTCTGCTACCGGCACAAAACCACAAACAGCCCTGCATGGCAGGATATCCGGCTACGCCCTTTTGCATGGTTACCAGAAATTGGAATAAATCCGGTTCAGGCTGAATCCCATACCAAATTCAACTGTTTCCGCCTTAAAACCATAGGCTTTGACAGACACATTCAAAAAAACATATTGCAAAATATAATAACGAAAACCGAGCCGTTCATACATCCATTCTTTGGCTTTACCTTCCAAAATTTCCGGTGACCGCATCACGTAAATGCCAACCCCTGTAAAAATGCTCAGCCGCTTCATAAAAAATTCATGGTTTAATGCAATGCCTGTTCGTGTTTTTTGCATGAATGTCAATTCCTTATCATAAAACTCACCATCCCAGTATGACCAGTTGAATGAATCGTTGTAGAAACCATCCAGGGAAAGTCCGACTTTTCGCTTGGGGGCATATTGATGGTTCCAACCAACAGAAACACCACCGGTAAAGTACGTTTGACCTGTACCTGCATTGCTACGGGGATCGGCATCATCATACCCACCCTTGTATATATTGGTTTTACCCAATGCTCCCATAAGATAAATTTCGTGCAACGGATCCCATACAATGGGACGTTTCACATCCCTGTATGAATCATAGCTACCGGTCAAGTAATAACTTAATCCTGCATTGACATTGAGTTGATTTAATCCTTTGTTGGGTTTACGGATGGCACCGTTTGAATAATGGGTCAATTCCACACCCACATCTATCGCATATTCATCTGTCATCCAATGCCTGAAATGAAAACCGGTGTTAAATAAATAATTTGCCCGTGTAGAAATGGCTATGTTGGTAGGATTAGCATCAACCAAAAAGCGTTTTGAATTATAGGTTAACCCACTGGACAACTTATAAATTATTTCGCTTTGGTCCCATCTTCTTACCGGCACATCAACAAAGCCGTAGAAGCCTGCGGCATATCCCAGCACTTCATTGTTTCCCAGGTTATTGTAATGCAACCCCAATCCCGTCACCGGATAATGATACGCCACATGCCAGTCATCGTTGCCGTTAAGTTGGACGGCAATCTCCAGCTCTGCACCGTTAACCGGCCCTTGCCTCAGGTGTTCCATGCCTTCACGGTGAGGTGTAACCATACCGCCAAGATATTCTCCGCTGATTAAAAACGGATATTGGGCCAACAGCGCGTTGATACCAAACCCCACAAATAACATCAAAAATAAAACCTTCTTCTCCATTTCTAATAAAAAAACTTCCTCATCTTCAGTCAATGAATGAGCCCTGTCTAAAAAGTCATTACCTTGCCGCCAATAAGACACCAAGACTCAAAATATCACAAAGTGTAAAACATTGAAATTCTACTCTTTGTGGGTCTTGATGTCTTAGTGTCTTTGTGGCATTTCTCATTTTTTTAACTTTTTATACTGGACTCATGAATTCTATACGCAGCGAATCACCGGTCTGCAAATTTAACAATTGTTTTAAATTTCCTTCCCTGATTGCAATTTCCAGTAAACCCTGATTATTAAATAAGGCACATAAACTTCCGGGACGAACCTCAGCATACGCTTTATGGATTTTATGCAACATATTTTTTTCGGACAATAACAATATCCTGAATTTCTTGTTACCCACATACTTATCAAAATCCTTTTTACTCAAATTACTAATGCCATTTCCGTATGAATCAAAATACAACAACGAAGCATGAATTGAGCGGGTTTTGACAACAGGGATTAGTTCAGTATTTTCTTGTACTTTATAATCCGGTGCCCCCAGCTCTTCAGAATGAATGCCCTTCCCAACGGCTGCAGTTATTTTAGCAAATACATTCAATTCAGGAAAACTGTTGCCTTCATAAGCCGGATTATCATTAATCAACCAGGCTTTTTCAGGCGTTTCATTACATATAAAAGGCCAAAAACCGTTATCAGCTCCAATAAAAAATTGCTTTTTATGTAGAATCAGGACATGTGGCGTATTAGAAGATACTGCAGCATTAACGCACATCAGATGAATGCTGTTTGCAGGAAAATAAGGCCAGGCAGCCCGTAGAATAAATGCAGCCTGCATGTTATTAAAAGCATCAACCTGATGAGATATTTCACTGATATTGGCATCTGGTAAATACCTTAATATACTGTGCTTTAGAGCAGCCAGGTAATAATCATTGTGATTCCAATCACTTATAATGCTGACAATTTGCCGCATAAAAATCCTTTATAAAATTCAGATAAAATTAAAAAAAATAACTTTATTTGTACCATCAATATGAGAGAACAATCTTTTATAATAGATATTTCTGACCATTCTGCCTTGCAAGGGGTTAACGGTTCACATATAGAACTGATAAAATCATATTTCCCAAAATTAAAACTTGTTTTCAGGGGTGATTCCGTTAAAGCCATTGGCAATCCCGACGAAATCAAACGTTTTTCGGAAGTGCTTGATGTCATTACACGTTATTATGATCAATATCACCAACTCAACCATGACATCATCAGGGAAATATTGAATGCAGGGGCAGGAAAAACAAAAAGTATGCTGGAGCAGGATAAGGACATTCTGTTGTATAACACCAACGGTAAACCAATCCGGGCAAGAACACCCGGGCAAACAAAAATGGTTGAACTGGAAAAGAAAAACGACCTGATTCTCACCGTTGGGCCTGCCGGCACAGGAAAAACCTACACAGCCATTGCCCTGGCGGTAAAAGCCCTGAAAGAAAAACGCATTAAACGGATCATTCTGAGCCGCCCTGCTGTTGAAGCCGGAGAAAACCTTGGTTTTTTACCCGGTGACCTGAAAGAAAAACTTGACCCTTACCTGCAACCCCTTTACGATGCCTTATTGGATATGATCCCATACAAGCGCCTTGAAAAAATGCTGGAGGAACAAACCATACAGATCGCACCGCTGGCATTTATGCGGGGACGTACACTGAGCAACTCCTATGCTATTCTTGATGAAGCACAAAACGCTTCAGTAAAACAACTAAAAATGTTCCTGACACGCATGGGTGAAAATGCCAAATTCATTGTCAACGGTGATATCACACAAACCGATTTACCACGAAACAGGGCACCCGGCTTACCTTATGCACTGAATATTTTAAAAGACATTGACGGTATCGCCATCATCCGCCTTGGACAGCAAGACATCATCAGGCATATACTTGTAAACAAGATTGTGGAAGCATACGAAAAAAATGAAAACAATGAAAAACTGTCATCAGATGAAAACAATCACTAACACTCAGTTCAATTTTCCCGGCACTACAGGCATATACAATGGTAAAGTCAGGGATGTTTACACCATTAATAATGAATATATTGTAATGGTAGTTACAGACAGGATTTCAGCATTTGACATTGTGCTGCCCGATGGAATTCCATATAAAGGACAAGTGTTGAACCAGATTGCGTCGAAATTTTTGGATGCCACAAAAGACATAGTTCCCAACTGGAAAATTTCCACACCCGATCCCATGGTAACCATTGGACATAAATGTGAGCCATATCCCGTTGAAATGATCGTAAGAGCTTATTTAACAGGCAGCTCATGGCGCGCATACAAGAAGGGAGCACGGCAAATATGTGGTGTTCCTATTCCGGATGGAATGCGTGAACACCAGGCATTTGAGAAACCCATCATCACCCCCACCACGAAAGCTGAACAAGGGGAACATGATGAGAACATCTCACGCGAAGAAATCATCCGGCAGGGAATGGTAAATGAAGAAGATTACAAACAACTTGAAGAGTATGCCCTGGCTTTGTTTAAAAAAGGAACTGAAATTGCAGACAAACGAGGGCTTATTCTCGTTGATACAAAATATGAATTCGGAAAAAAGGATGGGAAAATATACCTGATTGATGAAATTCATACGCCTGATTCGTCACGGTATTTTTATAAAGATACATACCGGACAAATTTTGAAAAAGGACAAAAACAACGCCAGCTCTCAAAAGAATTTGTTCGCGAATGGTTAATGAAACATGGTTTCGAAGGGAAGCCCGGACAAACACTACCGGAATTATCGGACAAAAGAATCCATGAGATCAGCAAACGGTATATTGAGTTATTTGAAAAGATAACCGGTAAAAAGTTTGTTAAAGCAGACGAAAAAAACCTCAGAAAACGTATTGAAGACAATGTAAAGAAAGCATTGGTTGAATTGAGTTGAGGAGGACTTCTATTTCTTTTTTCTTTCAGATTTCCTTTCAGAAATTGAAAAGACCCTGTGTTTGCAATGTGAAAATAAACATCAACATGGTTTTAAATCAATTTCGATTACAAAAATCATTACTGCATTTCCAACATCTGTATTACAGCGCTGTCAATATAATTTAGAGCTTTTTCTGTTTTCCCCCTGGCTTTAAATTGCATGATTGATTCACCTAAATTCACAAAAATATCCTCATTTTCCCGTATAATAAGCATAAAATCATTGTAAGGAACAATTGCTTCATAACGGTAATTGTAACCTTTTTTTACGGGTTTTGCATATATCTTTTTAGCTGAATGCTTTTGGTCTTCCCTGATTTTGACACTGCACTCAGAATGTCCCTTGATTCCTTTTTCTGAGTTAATAGTAAACAACATGCGTACAGGAGGCTGCTTTGTTGAATCACGCAATGTAAAATCAACAAGCAATTCATTGCTTTCCTCCGACTTGTAATACAATGGTTTGATAAAATATTGCGTATTACCCTCCTGAACATAAAAAGTTTCCACATACTTTGATGCCTTTCCTGTGGTTTTAATGTTCACGCAGGAAACACTGTATAAAGCAAAAATACTAATGCTGAGATACAATGATGTTCTCTTGAAAATTTTCATTGGCCTTAAATTTTTTTATCATGCTTGCTGAATCATGACTTAAAAATGAAAAAAGATAGGTGATATTATCATCAACAAGGTATTTCAGATTCCAGAGGCTGTCATAGTTGCTTAACAACCTGATTACTCCTGTACTGTCGGTAAACATATCATACAGGCAGGTATCCTGATTATTGTATGCCTGAGCCAGTTTATCGGCTTTCATCTCCAGGCTGATACCTATAAATATTGAATATTGGGGCGCTTTTAAAAACCGGTTAAGCGGAATCTGTATCTCATCAACATCATTATAATCAAAGTATTTGTCAACCACTGCAGAATCTATGCTGGCCTCTTGCATATTTTCATCTAAAATATATGCCCTGTTTTTGCCAAACGACACGAGCCTGCGATGATGATAAGATTTACTCACCGAATCGAAAACACTGTCTTCGAAGTAACCTTTCAGGTGATCAAACTCACCCTTCGGTCTGTTCTCAGGATGCTGGTTTACACAAGCACTAAAAACAAACAGGATAATCACCAAAAATAAAACATACGGGACTTTCTGACTCATATATATTATCTCAATGAAACAAAGGCTGCTTCATTTAAAAAACAGCCTTTGTTTGATTTCTGAAAAAAAACAACTATTCTCCGGTTACAATAGTCTCATACGTAACAATAAGATTAAGTACGTTGCTTGTTTTCATGTCAACGGTAGAAATCTTTTTAATACCACCATTTTGAGCAGCTTTCTGGATACTGGCATCCGCTCCAAAGAAGAGAACACCCAAATATCCTGTACCACTTGCGGTTCCAACTTTTGAACCAACAGGATTACTGGTGGCATTAACCGGCATAGTTAACGAACAGGCTGCAAACAACCCAGCCATAACAATAGACAAAGCAATCAATTTAATTTTTTTCATGATAATTTGTTTTTATAAGTTTAAGCGACAAATATAATTACTTTATTGTTTTATAACAAATAAATTCAATAAAATTTTAAAAAAAATTATGTTTCCTCCGGTTAATGTGTAGGTGATTTTATGAATGGCCTAAATTTCAAAGGTCAGGGTAGAGCGGCTCGTTACCTTACCGACCCCAGTCCAGTACAAGCGGATTTTCCGCATACGATTCCTTTCAATTTGGTTTCGTTGATAGATAAAAATGACATATTTTTGGTTTAAACAATGGAATACATAAGTTCACCTGTTTAGTAAAACATTCCCATAGCCAAGTTGTTTTCCATCCACGCCTATTTAGCCATCTGGCAGGAATGTCAATCCCCTTTTCACAGGCTTACCTATGCGCAAGTCGTCTATTAATTCTTTTCTTTCAAGGAACAAAATAACTATGTCAATTTTGCAAGCTTCATTTCTTAACAGCTCCTTATGTCTTTAATCTATTCTCTGTTTTTCCATTTACCAATGGTTGCAGCAGACCCAATTTAAGGAGGGGAATATTGGCCTCCACAAGGCTCCTCGCAGAACCTTCAAAAAATTACCATCAGGAAAGCCTGGAAACCAAATAAAAACATTAATTTTGTGGTACATGCTTTTAATTTTACTTCAAAAAAGTTTTACACTATGAAGCGCAGGGATTTTCTTAAAAAGAGTGTTGGAGCCGGGTTGTTTGCCGGTTCATTAATTACATTTGGCGGATATGGAAAAATATTTGCAAACACCACCCTTAATGCAGGCATTCCCTATGATCTTGTTGCTGTCAAAGATGGACAACCGGACAAAATGTTTGACCGTGCCATGGATGCAATGGGCGGAATGAAGAAATTTGTAAAACCGAATCAAACCGTGGTTGTCAAGCCTAACATCGGCTGGGATGTGATACCTGAAAATGCAGCCAACACAAATCCCATACTGGTGCAACGCATCATAGAACACTGTTTTGATGCAGGAGCTAAAAAAGTGTATGTTTTTGACCATACATGTGACGACTGGCAAAAATGCTATAAAAACAGTGGTATCGAAAAAGCCGCCAAAGGTGCCGGGGCAAAAGTTGCTCCTGGTAATACCGAAGGCTACTACGAAGAAGTGAAAATCCCAAAAGGAAAAAAACTGACCAAAGCCAGGGAACATGAGTTGATTCATGAAGCAGATGTGTTTATTAATGTTCCTGTCCTTAAAAACCATGGTTCTGCGCGCTTAACAATATCGATGAAAAATCTGATGGGCATAGTCTGGGACCGTAAATACTGGCACAGAAATGATCTTCATCAATGTATAGCTGATTTTGCCTCTTACCGGAAACCCGATTTGAATGTGGTTGATGCTTACCGCGTGATGCTTCGTAATGGCCCCAAAGGCGTTTCCGGAGCGGATGTTTCAACCATGAAATACCAAATTGTTTCTGACGATATGGTTGCGGCGGATTCTGCTGCTGCCAAAATATTTGGCACTTCCGCAGAGAAGGTGAGCCACATTAAAATTGCCGGCAATTCAGGCTATGGTGAAGCAGATCTTACAAAGCTCAATATAGGACGATTTAAATTATAGTATGCCATATAAATATTTGAAAAAAATCAGAGTTGTATTGTCTGTGATTTTCCTGATGCTTCTTGGAATATTTTTCCTGGACTTCGCTGAATTTTTCCCGCCGGAATTTATCACAGGGGTTTTGTATCTTCAGTTTGTTCCTTCCTTATTGAAATTTTTTACTGTCTTCTCCCTCATTGCCTCCGGTTTTATTGTTGTGTTCATTTTAACACTCCTGTTTGGCAGGGTTTATTGCTCAACAGTATGTCCGCTCGGAATAATGCAGGATGTCATCAGTTATCTGAAACGAAAGTTTAAAAAGAAAAAAAGATATAACTATAATTACACCACGGCTTTACCATGGCTTCGATATGCTTTGCTGGGATTAACGGTAGTTTTTTTGCTCGCAGGAAACATCCTGATATTAGGCTTGCTTGATCCTTACAGTATTTTTGGGAGAATCATGTCAGATTTATTCCGCCCGCTTTTCTCTGGTATAACCAATTTTGTAGCAGGCGTTTTACACAGTTTTGATATTTATGGTTTGCACAAGGTTGATATACATACCCTTCACGTTGAGGTCTTAATTATTCCGGTAATTTTTCTCGTCCTGGTGGTATGGATGTCCCTTTCAAAAGGTCGCTTGTATTGCAACACAATATGTCCGGTGGGTACCTTTCTGGGCCTGGTTTCCAAAATATCAATCTTTCAAATCAAGCTGGATGAAAGTACATGTACAAAATGCGGATTATGCGAAAATGCATGCAAAGGGGAATGCATTGATTATCAATCTTTACATGTTGATTTTTCCCGTTGCGTCGGATGTTTTAACTGCCTCGCTGTATGCCCGGCCTCCAGCGCAAATTATAAATTGAACAATTTATATAAAACCAAAAAGGCATTGCCCGAAACCACTGTGAACGATGATTTTACCGGCAAGCATAATGGTACCGGCAGAAGGAAATTTATGGGAGGATTTCTCCTGTCTTTGCTGGGAATGTCAAAACTGGCAAAATCTCAGAATCTGTTTCTCTCAAATGCAACTGTACCAGTGGATCGGAAAAATCCGGTGTCACCACCCGGGGCCCAAACTACGGAGCGATTTAACAATGCGTGTACCGCTTGTCATTTATGCGTAAATGCATGTCCTTCAAACGTACTGCAACCGGCAGTGCTTGAATACGGTTACAGGGGTTTGATGCAGCCCAGGCTCGATTATCATACCGGGTTTTGCAATTATGAATGTACCCGGTGCGGAGATGTATGTCCAACAGGCGCTATATTACCAATTTCAACCGCAGAAAAAAAGCTTACTCAACTCGGGAAAGCGCAGTTTGTCAAAGAGAATTGCATTGTGGAAACGGAAGGAACGGATTGTGGTTCCTGTGCAGAACATTGCCCTACCAAGGCGGTGCGAATGGTTGATTACAAAAACAACTTGCGGATTCCCGAAGTTACCGATGATATCTGTATTGGTTGTGGAGCATGTGAGTATGCCTGCCCTACAATACCACATAAAGCAATCTATGTGGAAGGAAACCCCGTGCATGAAATGGCAAAAAAACCATCGCAGAAACAAGTGGAAAAGGTGGAACACGAAGATGAATTCCCATTTTAGGTTTTTCATTGTGCTTATTATATTATCTGTATTTTTAAGTGAGGTTAAAATACACAATGTGTCACACTTGAAGGATTTTTATGAATTTGAAATCATATACATTTTATTGTGAGCCTGTTGCAAGCCATGCAACAAACTCACAATAAACAACATATCAGTCCTCAACGATGAAAGATATTTTAGCATTCACCGCATAGGAAACAATTTTGCCGTTTTCAACCTTAGCCTTCATTTCTTTAACATACACAGATTGAATGTTTTTTACAGTTTTTGATGCATTTTCAACAGCTTTTTGCGTTGCTTCAGTAAAACCTTCTTTGCATGATGCAATTACTTCAATTACTTTTACCATAACATTTCAAATTTTAAGGATTAATATTTCGATTCATTAATGCCTTTAACATCTGCCCGCTTATTGAATAAAATGAATAAACGGTTACAATTGGTTGTCAACCGGCAACCTAAATCATTTTTTTAAAGGCATCTACTTATATCACAATCAATTCAAATAATTGTTTAAAATATTTTCCTGAATTGGTTCTACTGCAAATTTTGTGCAAATTTTGTGCAAATTTTGTGCAAACGAGGGCAGAG
>CAZTNS010000061.1:0-16976 GCA_964615585.1 uncultured Bacteroidales bacterium
CCCCGACCTGCTGATTACAAATCAGCTGCTCTGACCAGCTGAGCTACATCGGCTAATGTTTTTTAGAACGTTTCACCTTTAATAATAAAAATACTAAAAGTGTACTGAAAATTGGAGTGCAAATATATATACTTTAATTTGAGTTACAAAAAATATTTGCAATAATTTTTTTATGTTGTGGTGAGAAAAGATCACAGGATGATATAAAGGGCAGAAAAACAGCAAGTTAAGTATGTTGCTAAAGCTAAAAATTCATTTGTAATGTTGTATAATCTAAAATAATATTAGCATAAGTATTTCCTGGAACCACTGATACCTGTTTTTGTTTAAGGTTTATCAAATATGATGTATAGCGTCTGTCCATAATGCCCGGTTTCTGCGTTACACCCGTATATCGGTATTCAGTCATCCCGTTATGCATCGGAACACCAGTTCCAATACTACGCAAACTCCCGATAGGATGCTTGACAGGCTTTGAACCAGAACATTATAGCTCAGATACTTCACTGTATCAACAAGCACTAAATATTAGAGGTATGTAATAGAAAAGGTGTGTTTGTTTCAGATTCTGTTTCTGTTTATGTCGTAGTTTTGCATAATATGAAGTCGTTATTTCTGTCGCTGTTTTTCTTTGAATTTTTTCAGTTGGCGTCGGAGGGCCTGGTAATTTAAATCAACTGCTTCCTCAAAGCTTTTTGCTTGTTTTTTAGCAAAAATATCATCGTTTTTCGGGATTTCGATTTTAATTTCAACAAATTTGTTTTCCAAATCGGAACCGTTTTCAACCTTGAGTGTTACATCTGCTGCAATGATATCAGGTGCCACTTTGCTTAGTTTTTCCATTTTTTCATTGATAAAATCTACAAGTTTTCTGTCTGCATCAAATTTTAATGACCTTACGTTAATGTTCATAATAACCTCCTTTTTAATTAGTTCCGGCTCTTGGGTGAGCCTTGTTATATGTTTTGATTAATTGTTCAAAGCTGTTATGGGTATAAACCTGGGTTGCAGCCAGATTGGCATGACCGAGCAGCTCTTTTATGGCATTCAGATCTGCCCCGTGATTCAGCATGTGTGTCGCAAAACTATGTCTTAAAATATGGGGGCTTCTTTTTTTCATGCTGCTAACCTGTCCCAGATAATGATGTACTTTTTTATAAACAAAAGACGGATACATTTTGTTCCCGGAATCTGTGATAAGTAGTGGTTGGTTATTCCCACAGGAAAAATTATTTCCGGATTTAAGACATATATATTTATCTATTAATTTGATAATGTTGGCTGCAATGGGTATTATCCGTTCTTTATTGCGTTTTCCGGAAACTTTCAATTGCTTTTGTCCCTTGTCTATGTCAGCATGTTTTAAACCGATAAGCTCTGCCTGTCTGATGCCTGTGCTATAAAGCAGTTCAATGACCAAGAAATCGCGAATAGCTGAAAAATTGTCTGTGTCTTTGGAAAACAACCTGGTTACATTTTGCATTGATTTTTCAGGAATAAATTCTGGTAGTATGTTTTTGGTTTTTGGTTTTTGCACTTTATCTAAAGGGTTGTGATACAAAATGTTGTTTTTTTTAAGATACATAAAAAAACCATTGACGCTGGCCAGTTTTCTTTTTACCGTCCTTGCTGACACTGTTTTCATTAACTGCACTATCCATGACCGTATGTCTTTAGAGTCCAGTTTTTCCAAGTCCTGGATGTCATTTTCAGACAGACAGAAGAACAAATAAAACTGATCTAAATCCTTATGGTAGGCCCGGACCGTGTTTGCGGAATATCGTTTCTCAAATTTTAAAAAGTTAAGGTAAACCTCTTTTTGCATAAATCTAAAATCAACTTCACCAATATTAATTTTTACGTAATTAATAACGTAAAGGTTACAGTTAAAATTGTAAATTAATCTTTTTAATGAGGCCTTTTAATGATGTTTTAATTTCGGAAGCTGATCCGTTGAGCATAGTCGAAACGCATCAGCTTACGGAATTAAGGTAATAATAATTTGCTCACATTAACCCTCATGGAACAAACCTGTGCTTTGCATCTTATTTCACTACAATTGTTTTTTGAAAGGAAAGAATTAGTAGAAGCACTCTTAAATGTCGGTAATTTGATTAAGCCGGGACAATAACCAGAGATTAATTCTCCTGGTCTCTGAGTTTCTGAATATATTTGGCCTTGATCATTTCTTGACGACGTTTCATTGATGGTTTTGTAAATGCCTGACGTTCACGCAATTCTTTAATAACCCCTGTTTTTTCAAATTTGCGTTTGAATCGTTTCAAAGCCCTGTCAATGTTTTCACCTTCTTTTACTGGTACTATAATCATAGGTTTAAAATTTAAATAAATATCATTTTGAGGGTTGCAAAAGTACATATTTATTTTTACATGCCAAATTATTTATTCATAATGTAAATATGGCAGAATCTTTTGATAGGTGGAGTCCTTTAAAATATTGTTTTTCAGCAGCTCTTCGGGATGTTTAATATCGCCTGCAAAATCCCGGTATTCCATAATGTTTTTTACATTGTTTTTTGTCATGTAGGGATGTCCCAGTAAATCACCAAAAGAGATTTTATTCAGGTCTATGTGGGTTAGGTTTTCATCATCGATAATGATATGTTGTTCTAACCCATTCATGTCCTCTTGCGAAAATCCATAAACCTCAAGCAATTGGTCTGTGTTATAAAAACCACCAAGCAGTTTTCTGTATGCTATGATACGTTGCGCCAGGTATTCGTTTATGGCACCTGTATTGATAAGTTCTTTTTTGTTTGCAAGATTTATTTTCACCTTCACAATTTTTACACTATCACTATCATGCCGGTAATCATCCGTATTAAAAGTCATAACGGGCTTTAGCTTTTGCAGCAGAGCAGTATCAATACCATAAATCTTTTTTATGTCATCAACGCTTAAAAATCCTCCGGCGGCGTTCCTGTATTTCACCCATCTCTCAGCAACATAAGGGGAAAAACCAAGAAGCAAAAGGCTGTCAGAACAGATTTCGTTGGGATTAAATTGAAAAACTTCATGCTGTTCAGATGACTGCTTGTCATTGATATCTAAGGTGATATAAGGTTTTATATGCACATAAAATTTGTCCGGCATGTCATATATTTTTTTCAAATCCTCAATCTTGTAAAATTTTCCTCCCGCTTCTTGATAATTGATGATGTTTTGGGCAAGTTTTTCGGTAAAACCAAGCGATAACATTTCTTCTTTAGTAGCGGTGTTGGGATTAAATGTGAAAAGTGTCTTGTTGTAATCCGGCTTATCGTCATTTCCGGATGTGTATTTTGAAAACGTTTCTTTGCTTTTGGGTTTTTGTGTAAGCTGCATTTCAAATTTATCAATCTCAGCTTCATACCCGGAAAAGTCGTAAACCTGTAGGTTGGTATTTTTCCATGGTGCCCAGACCCTGAGAATAATCAACAATAAAATAACAGCTATCATTACGCTGATCCCACGTTTTTCACGTGCAGAAAAGGCCAACAGGTCTTTCCATTTTTGACTTTTCATGGATTAATAGGGTGTATTAGATTCTTTCATGTAAGAAAAATATTTATCAATTTCTTTTTTAACTACCGGTGCCAAAAGGACAATTCCGATCAAATTTGGGATGGTCATAAACGTGATTACGGTATCCACAAAATCCCATACAATGTCAATTCCCCAAATGCTGCCGAGAAAAACAAAACCTCCAAACACCCAGTAATATGTTTTAATCGCCTTGTAACCAAACAGGTATTGAACAGCCCTGCTGCCATAATAGGACCATGATATGATTGTAGAAAAGGCAAAAAGCAGCAGCCCAATGGAGATTAGATGCCGGGAGACTAACCCGAGTCCGATGGGTTCCAGGCCAATTCTAAAACTGTCAATGGTTATGGAAACGCCTTCGGCACCGGTTTTCCAGGCACCGGTAACCAAAATGACCAAAGCGGTCATAGAACAAATGATCAAGGTATCAATTAAGGGCCCAACCGAAGCTACCAAGCCTTCGCGGACCGGGTATTCCGTTTTTGCTGCAGCATGAGCGATGGGAGCAGATCCCTGTCCGGCTTCATTGCTGAACAACCCCCGCTGAACACCAAGTTTTAAGGTTATTATAAAAACAGAGCCGGCAAACCCACCAGTAGCGGCAGTGCCTGTAAACGCATCAGAGAATATCATGCCAAAAGCTGCAGGCACTTCTTTATACATTACAATAATAATAACCAGTGCTGTAAGCACATAAAATACGGCCATAAAAGGCACCAGTTTAGAAGTAACCTTTGCTATTCGTTTGATGCCGCCAACAATAACCAGCAGGACAAGCATGGTGATAATCAGACCAGAATATACTGTATCAACACCGTAACTTGTAGAAAGGGCATCAGAAATGGAATTCGACTGAGCCATATTTCCTGTGCCAAAAGAGCATATAACAGCTGCTATTGCAAAAATTACAGCCAGCACTTTTGCAAATTTTCCGAGTTTGTCTTTCAATCCATATTCAATATAATACATCGGACCGCCGGAAACTGTTCCGTCTTTGTTTATTTTTCTGTATTTGATGCCCAGGGTAGATTCAACAAGTTTGAGCATCATGCCAAAAAAGGCCACTATCCACATCCAAAAAATGGCACCGGGACCACCCCATTGGATAGCCAGGGCAACACCAACTATATTACCTGTGCCTACCGTGGCAGACAGGGCGGTTGTTAGTGCCCTGAAGTGATTGATGTCACCAGGGTCTTGATCTTTATCGTATTTACCACTGATAACACGAAAAGAATGTCTGAGCCTGGTGACATGCAGGAATTTAAATTTAAAAGCAAAAAATATGCCTGTTGGTACAAGCAAAGCTACAATAAGATATCCTCCAACAAATTCATTGTACCACCTGATTCCCGAGTGAATAAATTGTGTGATTTCATTAAAAATTTCCATAAGCGTAAATAATATATTTATTATCCAATGATTCCGATGGCATTGAGAAATACCAAAACAATGGCTACCGGTGCTATGTATTTCAGGATAAAAATAAATACCCTGAGAAAACGCATTTTTATTTGTCCTTTGTTTGTCACCTCATCAACAATGGCTTTTTTCCCAAGGACCCAACCGAGGAATATAACAATAAACACCCCAACCAGTGGGAGCAAAAGGTTAGCAGATAACCAGTCAAGGCTGCCAAAAATGGTATGTCCGAATATCTTAAATTCTGATAATTCCGAAAAAGACAGTGTTGCAAATACCCCCAGCACAGCAATGGCAGATGCAAAAATCAAGGTGGCTTTTTTTCTTGACAAATTCAACTCTTCAATGCCATAGGCAACCACCACCTCAAGCACAGAGATTGTAGAAGTAAGAGCAGCCACGGAGAGCAGAAGGAAAAATATAACAGCGAAAATATAGCCACCCGGCATTTCAGTAAAAATGTTTGGCAACACCTGAAAAACAAGGCCGGTTCCTGCGTCGGGCTCCATGTTAAAAGCAAAAACGGCCGGAAAAATCATGACACCGGCAAGGATAGCAATGACCGTATCTGCCATGGCGACTTGAAAAGTAGTGTTTGCGAGCTTGTTGTCTTTTTGAATGTAAGAGCCGTACGTGATTAATGCGCCCATTCCAATGCTCATGGAGAAAAACGATTGCCCTAGTGCTTCGAGGATTACTTTCCCTGAAATTTTTGAAAAATCGGGCTCAAAAAGAAAATTCATGCCTTCGGAGGCGCCGGGAAGTGTTAGCGACCGGATACACATTATAATAATGAGTAAAACCAGGAGGGGCATCAGCATTTTGGTGTATTTTTCAATGCCTTTTTGCACGCCGCAAATAATGATGCCTGCTGTCAATACCATAAAAAGCAATTGCCAGAGCAATGGCCTTGTTGTGCTGGTCTGAAAATCAGTAAACATCCTGGAAATTGCCCCGGCATCTTTACCTGCAAACCCATTCCCAATGGCCTGAATAAGGTACTCAAATGTCCATCCTGCAATGGTGGAGTAAAAGGCAAGGATAACAAAAGCGGCAACAATCCCCATCAAACCTACTATCCACCATGGTTTTCCGGGTGCCAGTTTTTTGAATGACCCCAACGCATTTTTCTGGGCACGCCGCCCGATGATAAATTCAGCGAGCATAACAGATATGCCAATGGTAAGAATAAACCCAACGTAAATCAACAAAAAAGCGCCGCCTCCATTTTCACCGGCAACGTACGGGAACCGCCAGATATTTCCCAGCCCGACTGCCGACCCTGCTGCTGCAGCAACAATACCAAACTTAGAAGTAAAAGCGCCTCTGGGCACAATTTTATCTGACATAACGGTGGTTTTAGAATTCAGGAATCAAAGATAAAAATTAATTCAGATATTGAAAATAAATGCATTCCCAACAATGATCAGGATACTGAGAGCACAAAACAAGTACCTGTTAATTGGTGCCTTCCTGCCTGAAAAGCTTTAGATATACCGGCAGGTGATCTGAATATCCCCCATGGTATTTAAAGCCAATATAAGTACGGTATGGTTGTTCGCCGGTATTTTTCTCATCTTTTTCCAGGAGGAAATCAGCATTAAAAACAGAGACATTGTCCAGGCCGGAATATAGCGTGGATGTTTCATCAAGCAGGTCACCAGAAACTATAATTTGATCAAGGACACCCCATTCACCTTGATATTTATGGCTTCCCATCCCTTTTTCCTCCTGAAGATAATAAGCAAGGTTATACAATTTGCCGGATTCCGGCTTATCGTATCCACTGTTTTCTGCCCTCAAAGTTTTAGTCAATGATCTGTTTTCCGGATAATCATTCAAATCTCCCATTATTATAATATTTGGGTTATTAACCGCTGCAAAAATACTGTCAACATGCTTTCTGAGCACTTTGGCTGCCTGCACCCGCTTGGGTTCTGTTTCCATTTGACCGCCCCAGCGTGAAGGCCAGTGGTTGACAAATATATTTACGGTATCTCCTGTCCTTATTTCACCCTGTACAAACAAAATATCACGGGTTGCCCTTTGTTTTCCGGGAAAAGTAACAGGAACGGGGTAATCCCTTATTGGCCTGAAATATTCTTCACGATACAACATGCCCACATCAATACCCCTTGCATCAGGAGATTCATAATGAATTATCTTATATCCGGCATTAAACAACGGCGTCTTGTTAATCATGTCCTTGAGCACCTTACGGTTTTCAATTTCACATATACCCACAACATCGGGTGCATTCCACCCGCCTACAGCGGTTATCACCTGATATATCTGAAACAATTTTCTGCTATACCTGTAACCTGACCAATATCTATCGCCCTGGGGTGTAAATGCATCATCCTTTTTCTTGGGATCATCTTCCGTATCAAAAAGGTTTTCAACATTATAAAACATCATGGTACCGGCGTTTTGTTTGTTATCATTATCTTGTGCAACAAGCTTTAATGCTAACAACAATACAATAAAAAACAGAAAGTTTTTTTTCATAAACATGGTTTTAATTCGTGTATTCAAAAACACCAAGATCAGGTGCCTCATCGGTTAATCGACTGTTTCCCTCATAATCCACCGGAACTGTATTCCCAATTTCAACTGAACCTTCATCAATGGCCGGCGAGTAATTTTCAAGTCTGAAATCATACGCATCATATTTATCGACAAATTCCGGTTTTTGATTGACAAGCACATTGTTAAAATGATTGTTATCTGTATTGAGCTGTGTTTTCATCAGACAATGGTCAAACAAATAATCAAATCCCCCTTCTTCCATGCCGTCAATTTCAATTTCCTCTTCTATGTTACCGTAAATAATGCTGTTGCCGAAAAATGCCTGAAAGTCCCTTACATCATCGACATTTTCCCCGCTACCGTCTTGATAGGAGAAGTAATTGTTCAGAATCACCGAACTTGTTTGCCTTGTTCCTGAGAAATAATTGGCAAATGTACAATGCCTGAAATCATAATTTCCTCCGTAGAGTAAAGCAGCAGTGTACTGTCCGCAATCAGAAAACAGGCTGTTGGTAGCCTCAATGTGGGCACCTGCACCATAGAGTCCGGCCACATTCATGTGCTGTACAATGCAATTGTCCATGGTTAGCGTGGGTGTACCGGGTGTCACCACAGAATCGGCGCGGATACCAATGATGCTGTTTTTTATTTCTGTATAATGCAATTCGTTGTGTTTGCTCCCGGCAAAAAAATGGAGGCCTCCCAGTAAATATAAACCTCCACCATCTAATTCCAGCCATGCTCCCCATTGCCCTGGTTTATCATCATAATAATCTTCAAGCCTGTCTCCCTGAAATGCCACCGGTTGCTCCAGGGTCCCAAATACTTTAAGGCTTCCGTTAACCAACATAGAAGAACCATAATGAAAATGTAACTGTGTCCCTTCCTGTATTTGCAGCGTTACATCTTTATCCACGAGAACAAAGTTATACACCAAAAATGGCTTATCATTCGTCCAAGTTGTATCATTACTAATTGTCTCACCATTAATAAGGTGTACATTTTGCCCGAAAGCAACCAGTTTTACATCCTGATTGTTTCCATTGACCTGAAACATCACGGAGTCTTTTTCTACCATGTCATTAGCGTTTGGATCGATGGTAACTTCCACAAAGATAAACAAAGAATCATTGGGCGATATTTCCACATCGGTCAATGTTGTGGATTGATACCCGTCAATATTAAGCCGGAAAACGGATTGTTTGCCACGTGCAAGGGCAATTTTATCAATTTTCAATGCTTTTTCATGCGGATTGATAACCGTGAAGTATTTGGTTGTAGAGCCTATGCTTGTAAATATCGTATCAAACTGCACCGTATCCCTTGAAAAATTCAGTTTATCACCAGGGTCTGTTGTAAACTGTCCCATATCACAAGCACTAAAAAAAACAATGCCTGCCCCCAAAATCAGCGATATGATGATAATTCGCATATTATTACAAAGATGGTATCTAATCAGAATGAACATAAAAAAATAAATATACATCAACAAAAGTAACTACTCACCGCAAAGACGGAAAGTCGCAAAGTTATAAAATTTATGAATTGATCTGTTAACATCATTAATTGATAGCACCGAATCAGTTAATAACGGTTAATAAATGTTAATAATGGTTAAAATCGGTTACTTATGAAAAGTCGGTGTTTTATGAAATAAGACATATCGCAACCGTTTTTAACCTATGTTAACCGTTATTAACTGTCTATGTGGCCAATTCATCTTTATTTTACATTGCTCTGATTCTTTGCGGCTTAGCGGAAAAAAGGCATGCGCCTGAATAGTTACCAAAGCCAATATTCTTCTTTCAAATTGCAGGCCTGTAATCTAAAATCCTGTTTTCGTACAGATGCCTATAGCGCATATAAAACGGTGAGTTATTGGCATTATTGTAAGATTATAATTAGTTTTTGTCCACAAAGTCGTTCATTTATCGATAATTGAATAATGATAACAAATAAGACCGGAGACCGGGGTCGGAAGTAAAGCATACATTTTTAAAGTAACAATAAATTAACATGGTATCTTCCGCCCTTTCGATGCTTCGACGCAGCTCAGCACATAGCTTTGCTCACCTGGAATGGGCGCAGTGCGGCGAAACACAGCTCAGTTCAGTGCAGGACATCACTTCCGTCTTCGGACTTTGGCCTTCCGACTTCTATTTATATAAGCTGTACTTTATACCCAGACTTTATTATTACCGCTGTTTCAGTATGATCAATTTTTCCTGAAAAGATATGTCCGGGGCTACGATGAAATATACACCTGATTTAATATCCGTAATGTCAATGCTGCTGGGTAACGGCGGCTGAACATCAAAAGATTTCAACATGTAGCCCATCGCGTTGTACAGGTATATCCTGAAAGGATTTTCACGATTGCCATTTATATACACCTTATTCACCGCCGGGTTGGGATACATGCTGATGTTTTGTTTGTTTTTTAAAAAAACAGACACAGGTTGGTCACATCCTTCAAACACCATATTTCCAGCTTCGTACCGCTGTTGTGCCGGGTTAATGTTTTCATCCAATGCATAAGGCGGCCCGGCAAATGGCCATGGAATACCGGCTTCCGTAAAATAACATGGTGCATATTCCCGGAACAAGGATTGTGTTTCGAGGTAATCAGTGCCATCGGGGTGCCATGTATCATACTGTAGATTTGCATGTTCAATGTGTCCGCTGCCTTCAAGTTGGTATAAGCCGGTTAAGAAGCCGTTATCGGTTATCTCATTCCCCACATAAATCACAGAGTCCGTAGCCGGCCCGGTGTTCATAAAGATACCATATTTCTCCAGTCTGTTTCTGAAGAAAGCATTATTAGGCCCGTTGATGCCATGGGAATTATCAACCACCAGGTTTTGTGCAATGTTGCCTTCAAACAGGTTACGATAAGGATAATTTCCGTGCAATACCAAATCCCCTGCAGATTCAGCAGGGAGATAATCTTCATCCCAATAGGCATCCTTTGAATAATTGTATGCAAACACATTTCCATTTGAGCAAGCCTGGAGCAACATGGAATGACGCAGGTGTTCAAACACATTATTCACCACCAGGCACTCCCCGGTAGCAAAGGATATTTCCACGCCATAACCACGTCCACCGCCACCATAATCATGGGCATGATGAAAGTAAGAACCTTCAATCAATACATGGGAAGCATAACGTACGCTGATGTGTGAAAAAATACAATTTGCACTGATGATGGCATGCACCTTTGCGTTCCTCACGTATTGGAACTTTATATTACTGGCCTGTTGATCATGGGAATCTGTTCGTTCAATGCTAAGGTTGCTGACAGACAAGTTTTCCAATGGTTCCATTCTAATAAGACATGGGTTATTCCCTGCCGGATAATCATGACGGATTTCTTCATGAATAAAGATTTTATTGTCCATGGTATCCGCTACTTCAACAATCTGCCCCATGGCTTGCAGTGCCCAGTCGGAAGTGACGTAGTCTTCGGCATCCTGATGCAAAAGCAGGACATCTCCCGGGACAATGCTGTGGGATGTATCAGTACAAATCAAGACAGTGTCAAAAGTGTTAGCAGGCTGAATTGGTGTAGTATCATTAGTGAGACTGCCATTTGCCGCGATCAGATTATTGGCTTGTGGAAGCTCAAATTTCAGCAGAACACTGTCTGCAGAAACCCCCGTAAGGTATGTACCAGAGCTTAAATTCAGGGGTTGCGTCAGGTTGTATTCCCCCGCGGGAATCCAAACCTCAGCAACCTGCCCCACTGCCAAGTCAAGGGCAGATTGAAAAGCATCATCATCGGCAGTGCCATCATTGGGAATCGCTCCAAGATCCAATACGTTAATAAAGCTGTCAGCAGCCGGCAAACTATCTTTTAAGCCGGCGTTGGTATAATCTGTCAGACGCTGTTGAGGAATGATCTGCTGTCCAAAAGCAGCATGAAAATAAAGTGTTAGAAAAAAGGCAGATAGTGTAAATATATACTTTTTATTAATTAACTTCATATAAGTGGTTTTTTATGGCAAAAATAACAAGGCTTGCCGTGTTTTTACAACGGGTTTTTTCCATGATGTTGGCGCGGTGTTTTTCGATTGTTCGTTTGCTGAGGTACATTTCATCCGCAATTTCGATGTTTGACTTCCCCCTGCAAACCTGTTGTAACACTTCAATTTCCCGGTTAGAGAGGGCGTTTTTTTCCACGCTGTCTTCATTTTTTAACCCTTCCAGTAATGACTGCAATAATTCTTGCGAAAAATATGTTCTTCCGGCATTTACCGTGATGATGGCGTTTTCTACTTCATCAATTTCCGAATCTTTCAGGATAAAGCCTTTAACGCCGGCTTCTACCATTCGATTGTAATAATCTTCATCGCCATACATGGAAAGGGTAATGATTTTCAAATCAGGATATTCATTTAATGCTTTAGATGCAGCTTCCACACCATCCATTACCGGCATGGCAATATCAAGCAAAACCACATCGGGATTATCGCTGCGTATTTTTGTTAAAAAATCTTTTCCGTTTGCTGCTTCGCTGACAACCTTTATTTGTTTTGATCCCTCCAGGAGGGTTTGCAACCCGTTCCTGAACAAGGTATGGTCATCAACCAGCATCACTTTTATGGTATTGTCAGAACTCATCGTGATTCAAAGGTATATAAATTTTCATAAAGGTTCCGTTTTCTTTTGCCGTATTAATATCCACACTGCCATTTATGGATGCCACCCGTGAATATATATTGGATATGCCCCTGCCGGGTTTTTTATTAAACACGTCCTGGAGGTCAAAACCTTTGCCATCATCAGCGTATTCGATCATCATTGCGTTTTTGGTCTGCTCCAGGTTTATCATAACCCGGGATGCATCCGCATGTTTAACCGTATTGGCAAGCATTTCACAAAGTACCCTGTAAACAATGATTTCGATTTTATGGGAAAATTTATCATTTATTAATTTGGTTTTGAAATTGACTTCCAAATCAGAGGAGGCACTGAATTTATTGATGAAATTTTTCATGGCTTGTACAAGGCCAAAATTTTCGAGCATGTGGGGGCTCAGGTTGGTGGAGATATCTTTTACGGATTTTAAGGCTTCCTGCACGAGTTTGTTAGCATTGCCTGCAATTTGTTTTTGTTGTGGGTTTACCAATTGTTTTTCGAGGGCTGATACCGACATCCGAATGCCTGACATCAAGGGGCCAATGCCATCGTGCAATTCCCTTGCCAGGCGTTTACGTTCGGATTCTTCGGTAACGATTACCGATGAGAGCAGTTGCTTTTCAGCTTCACGGCGTTCAGCTTCCATGCGGTCTATGTAATTGAAAATTTGCCTGATGAGTAACAAGCCCAATGCGAGGAACAGCGATGATAACACGCCAACCCAGATGTAAAGCAGCCTGAAATCCTGTGCCTGGAAGTCGCTGACCAGGGGAAGAAATTCCACCACCCGCCTGATGAGCAGGGCGGCAATGCCTATTGATATCATGATCCAGGAGAAATTGTATTTGGTACGTTTTGTCAGTTTCAATGCCTGATAGACAGCAATGATCTGAAATATGACGGCAAGGATGATGGTGATTTTCAGTAACATGGTTATTATGCATTGGTTATCGGGACACTAAGGTAATGAAATGTATCAAGCTGGACAAAAAACACCTGACAGGCGGGCGCCTGACAGGTGTTTAGGAAGTATAGGGGACGGTTAGGGGAATTATAACTTATCAATGATGGCATCTGCCATTTGATCGGTGCTGGCAGCGCCTTTTTCAACCACATCAGGTTTACCGCGCATTTTCAGCATGTCGTAGGTGCGTACCTTTCCTTCTTCAATCACATTGGCGATGGCGGTACGGATTTTTTTGGCGGTATCATATTCTTTCAGGTGATCGAGCATCATGCATGCAGATTCAATCATGGCAATGGGATTGACAATGGATGTATCGTACTCGGCATATTTAGGGGCAGAACCATGTGTGGGTTCAAAGACACCAATGCCACTGTCAGGGTTAATCTGTGCAGAGCAAGCAAATCCAAGGCCACCGATAAGGCCTGCAAAGCCGTCAGAAACAATATCCCCGAACATGTTACCGGCCACGATCACACCGTAATCTTCCGGATTTTTAGTCATCCACATCATCTGAGCATCAATGTTGGTATTTTTTACCCAGATATCAGGGTAATCCTTTTGTTGAATTTCCCTTGCCATTTTGTACATCATGCCGGAAGTTTCGCGGATAACGTTGGGTTTTTCACAAACCGTGACGGATTCATATCCAAACTCTTTAGCATAATCAAACGCAGCACGCAAAATACGTT
The DNA here is from genome assembly GCA_964615585.1 of uncultured Bacteroidales bacterium. GTDB lineage: Bacteria > Bacteroidota > Bacteroidia > Bacteroidales > ML635J-15 > JAQIBY01. The sequence continues at coordinate 13,794 of CAZTNS010000061.1, forward strand.
CTGTGGCTTTTTTGGTAAAAATCCTTGTGGAAACTGAAAGTTCTTCGCGCGGGGTCTTTCCAAAGTTTTTCTTGAATTTGGGGTGTGTCATCAGTGCGTTATACACCTGGTCATCGGGATTTGACCATTCCACACCACCATAAAGGCCTTCGGTATTTTGCCTGAAAATAACAGCTTTCACCAGAGGTTCTTCAATTATACCACCGGGGCCCCTACGGATAAAGTTCAGGGGATTTCCTTTGTAGGAACGGCATGGGCGCTGGCATATATCCAGTCCAAAATGCTGCCGTAACCCAACGATTGGAGATGAATATACCAATCCTTTGTTTTGAAGCTCCGGGGCAAGCTCTTCGGCAGCTTCATCTTTTGGTTTTGATGTAATTGCGCCAAACAGGGCAATTTTGTGTTTTTCAATCAAATCCAGGGTACGTTCAGGTAAAGGATTTCCTTCTTTTTTCCAGAATTCCCAGCCGATATCACCCTCAATGTAATCCGCTTCGAATCCTGCTGCATCAAGTACATGGATTGCAGCTTCCAATACACGACGGCCAACGCCGTCTCCTGGTAATTTTACAATAGTTCGTTTTGCCATAAGTATCTTTTTTAAAATTTTTCCAATGTATTTTTAAATATGCAAGGGTAAAAATAACAGCTTAAATAATGTAAACAAAGAAGTTTAACAAAAAGTTTTTGGTAACTAATCAGTGTCAGCAAAAGCAGCTCATAACCGCAAAGGCACAAATTCGCAAAGGTTTAAAATTTGCAAATTGATCTGTTAACAACGGTTAAAAACTGTTAATAATGGGTAAATCGGTTACTTATGAACAGTCGATATTTTATGAAACACGACATATCGTAATCGCTTTTAACCGGTGTTAACCGATGTTAGCTGTCTAAGTGACCAATTTGTCTGTTTTCCTGCTCGCCGTATACTGACTGCCATCAGCCTGCCTGCTGGCAGGACAGACGGGTTAACGTCCCTGCGTCTCGCAGTGAAGATTTTGCGCATCTGTTTTTTAATTTTAGCACTGAGTAGTTACAGTTTTGTATTTCTCTAATCCCTTAAATCCGCAAGTAGTTTCCTACTGCATAGCTGAATGGCTTGCCATCTGCGGATTTAAGGTTTTAACATTTTACAAATTGTTTGGTAAAATCTAAGCTGTATATTTGCAGCCGTTTTTCATAAAATGATTTGATTATGGCATTCCTGACAAAAGAAAAATTATTTAGCTGGAGCTGGTTTAAATCGCTGTTTCTAATTCTGGTTGGTACATTCATTATGGCCGTTGCGTTTGTGTATTTCATCTCCCCATACAAGCTTGCGCCCGGCGGCACTTATGGGATAGCAATTATAATCCACCACCTGATGGGTTGGCCAACAGGTTTTGTTGCCCTGGCCATTGATATCCCATTGTTGATCATTGGCCTTAAAATATTGGGGCCGCGTTTTGGATGGAAGACCATTGTTGGGATTATATCATTGTCACAGTTTGTAAACTTGTTGATGATTTTCCAGGGGGATGAGGCGCTGGTTCCTGATGACCCGTTGTTGTCTTCAATATTTGGGGGTGTGATTTTGGGAGCAGGCTTGGGTTTGGTGTTGCGTTCCAGAGCAACAACAGGAGGCTCCGATATTATTGCCATGGTAATATCCAAATACACAAAACTCCCGCTCGGACAACTATTAATATATATTGATTCTGTAATTGTGTTGCTTGGTTTGGTAGCTTTCAAACAATGGGAAATACCACTGTATTCCTGGATTGTTATTTTTATTACCGGTAAAGTGATTGATATGGTAGTAGAAGGTATCAGTTACAACAAAAGCCTGATGATCATATCCGATAAAGCGGAGGAAATAAGTGAAAAACTGATGAAAGATTTGAAGCGTGGGGGGACATTCTTGCAGGCTGAAGGGATGTATCACGGGAATAAGAAAAAAGTAATATTTACCGTGCTTAGCCGTCGTGAATTGAGCATTATAAAACATTACATTGCAAGCATAGACCCGGATGCATTTCTGACTGTTTCCGATGCAAAAGAAATTCTGGGTGAGGGATTCAATTCACTTCAGAAATCCATAGAAAATGAAAATATTTAATTCATCGGGGTATAAATGTTAAGAGAAGTATTAGCTTTGTGCCATGATTCATGATTTTCTAACATCCTTTGATCTGTATTCATGGCAGATTTTTCTGATATTGATTGCAGCAGCTTTTGCTGTGGGAATCATAAACACTTTGGCAGGTTCAGGTTCTGTCATTACTTTTTCGTTGCTGGTGGCTTTAGGCATTCCTGCTCCTATGGCTAACGGAACTATGCGGTTAGGGATATTAATGCAAACATCTACAGCTGCCATCAGGTTTTACAGAAATGGCAAACTGGATGTCAAAAAAGCATTAAAGCTAAGCATTCCTGTAATCATTGGCTCCATCACGGGTGCGATGATAGCCGTAAATATACCACATCATTTGTTTGAAAAGATCATTGGGGTATCCCTTTTAGTACTGATGGTTTTTATGATTTTTGATCCCAAAAAATGGGTTGAAGAGCAAAAAGAAAAAACACATAAAAAAATCGGATGGCTACAAATATTGCTGTTTTTCCTGGTTGGTATTTACGGTGGGTTTATTCATATTGGCGTTGGTATATTTTTGTTGTCAGCATTGGTGTTGCAGGCAGGTTATGATTTGGTCAAAGCCAATGCCATCAAAGTTTTTGTTGTGTTGATGTACAGCCCTTTTGCCATTGCCATATATGTAATAGACGGACAGATGGAATGGGTACTTGGGCTTATTGCTGCCATTGGCCATTTTGCCGGTGGGATAGTCGGCTCACACCTGGCCATAACAAAAGGGGCAAAATTTGTGCGGATATTGCTGATTATCATTGTCCTTGCCTTTTCCGGCCATTTACTGGGGGTATGGAATGCCATATTTTGACAAATGCAATGCTTTAGGATCATCGCAGATTGCACTGTCAAAAACATAATACCTTAAATCCTCAAATGTCTTTTTTAATCCAACGTTTACTTAATACATATCCCTGTAAATTGTGATCAGATAGCAAAAAAAAGAGGGTGAAAACTTGTTCGATGATTATCGTCCTTGTTCTCACCCTCTGTTGTTGTGGTACCACCTGGAATTGAACCAGGGACACACGGATTTTCAGTCCGTTGCTCTA
>CAZTNS010000062.1:0-16699 GCA_964615585.1 uncultured Bacteroidales bacterium
TTAATCATTTTGAAATGCAATTGGTAAAATATTCCACGAAATTTGCAGTAGAACCATGTTTTTTATGTTCAAAAATCTTGTAATACCAAGTTGCGATCAACTGTGCAATATTTAATAGGTTTTTTGACCGGACTCAATAACAATAGACAAAGCTTTATTCTGAAATGACAATCTTCCCTGCACCAACCACACCACTCTGATCTTTGATGCGGTAGTAATAAACGCCGTGGCTGATATTGCTTGCCGGCATGCGGTATTCGGCAGATGTGATGTCCTGTATGTGCCTGATTATCCGGCCGTACCCATCATACAATTCAATGCTGTACTTATCAGCATCCACGTTAAACAACACGTAATCTGCGGCAGGGTTCGGGAACACATCCACCTGTTGCTGTGTGTTTACCTCAGGATCGTGTGTGAAAATTTGCTCCATATCCCCGATGATGTTGAATACCTCGTTGGTAATCACCGCTGGATTGTAATCAAAGAAGATGGCAGCCTGGTTGGTGATTTCTGTGGAAATCTGGTTGCCGGGGTGCTGATGAATTTTAAATTTCACATACCCATGACTTGCCGGCTCGTTGCTGTTGCTGTCGGGAAGCATAATGTCATTGAATGTCCAACGTATGACATTGGAATACAGTATGTCGATATCGCAGGGATGGCTTTCACTCATAAATTGAATGGTTTCGATGTCGAGATGGTTAGAAATGGTATCGGTGATGACAACTTTTTGTGCCGGTGCAGTGCCGGTATTCTGGAAACGTATTTTATATTCCAGGATATTTGTTGAATCTATGTAGTGATTTTCAGTTACGCCCTGCGGCACCACTGATTTATCGTTTGGATCATAAGATGAAACGATTTCCTGGCAATCGATTTCTGTAAAAGCATCCACATCGTCCTGGGGGACAGAAAGAATTTCCCCTGTTGAATTTTCCGGACTGCCGCAGAGTTCAATGCTTGCCTGTGGTTCACTGTTGCCGGGATGCGCCGGGTGCTGATCGGCTTCAAGCCTCAGGGTTGTGCCCGTTGCCGGCCAGCACATTTCCATGGTTTCGCCTCCAACGAGCTGAAATGTTCCGGTTTCCACAAGCACATTGTCTTCAAATAAACGGTATTCGGAGGGGCCTGACATATCACCGTCGCCGGGATCTCCCGTATTGGTAATCGTAAAACATACCAGGCTGTCTCCTACACACTCCCCTTCAACAGCAACACTGGAATGATCCCATTCGGGATCAGGATCCACACATGGCTCATCCGGATAAATATGGGCTTCAACACAGGCAGTGGCTCCCATAAAATCCAGGTTACAAGTGGTTTCTAAGGTGATGCTGAAACTGCCTGATTCCCCGGGGAGCACCGTATCCACATCAAAGGTAAGTGTGTTGCCACTTTGTGACACAAGGTTTCCGCCAGATACATATTCAAAATGGTCATCCAGCTCCACGGTAATTGTGGTGCTGTCCGAAGCCAGTGTTCCATTATTCTGATAAGAAACAATTGCAGAAGTATTAAAGCAAAGGACGACAGGGAACAAACCAATATCCACTTCCATGTCAGGGCAATATGAGTCTGCCACATAGGCAAAATCCAGCCCTGATATGGTATCTTCAAATCCTACAGATACTGAATAAAAAGTATCTTCAGGATATCCCAAATTCCATAACTCTTCGTCAAGAAGGGAAGTTACTACATAATTTATAGTATCTACACAAATGTGATATTTCCCTTCATTGCCTGATATACCATAATAAGGCCCCGGTTCCGCTTTTATTAATGTATTGGGCATTGGATAGTCCACATCCGGCTCATACACGTTATTTTCATTTATATCTGAAAAAACATGACCTTCTAACAACCCGTTATTTAAAGGTTCCTGCAAAAAACCAATACCCCAACCAAAGAGTGTACCATCATCAATTGACGATTCATCGATAAAAACCAACGACCATTCCCCATTTAGCGGGCAACCAACAAGATCATCAAACGTACCTGTCGGTAAATAATCCCCACTGGGAATAGTTCCCCCAACACTATCACACCAATCAGTGTGAGAAATTGTCGCATTCATTGTCCAGCAATAATCATAACCAACCCCCGGGTTGCAATCGTCGGAATGATCGGGCTCTCCAAAATAATTACCAGAGCAGGGATTGCTAGTACTATAATAATTAATTTCTGCTTCCTGTCCATTAGGGCATTGAATATAAATCCATACGTCAGACACAAAGGAATGTTCAATATTTGCAAAAATTTTCAGAAATTCACTTTCCTGCGGAGTGACAATTTGATTTGCATTGTAACCTCCAACTAAAATTGAAGAGGTTGATTCAATTCCTTGAGCATCAGGAAGGCACATTGTATCGTTTGAAATGAAGTCTTGAGCCATAACATGCAGGAAGAAGCCAATGACAAGTACAATGAAAAGGCTGATTTTTTTCATAGCTAATTATTTTAGAAGTGAGTTTTAGAAAAGACGTATATAAATGTTAAATCGTTGTATCTGATACAACATTATTTAAAATCATGAATATTCACCTCTCGCTTTTCTTATTCAAACTCATTCAGTAATCACCAATTTCCCTGAACCAATCACACCACTCTGGTCTTTTATCCGGTAGTAATAAACGCCATGGCTGATATTGCTTGCCGGCATGCGGTATTCGGCAGATGTGATGTCCTGTATGTGCCTGATTATCCGGCCGTACCCATCATACAATTCAATGCTGTACTTATCAGCATCCACGTTAAACAACACGTAATCTGCGGCAGGGTTCGGGAACACATCCACCTGTTGCTGTGTGTTTACCTCAGGATCGTGTGTGAAAATTTGCTCCATATCCCCGATGATGTTGAATACCTCGTTGGTAATCACCGCTGGATTGTAATCAAAGAAGATGGCAGCCTGGTTGGTGATTTCTGTGGAAATCTGGTTGCCGGGGTGCTGATGAATTTTAAATTTCACATACCCATGACTTGCCGGCTCGTTGCTGTTGCTGTCGGGAAGCATAATGTCATTGAATGTCCAACGTATGACATTGGAATACAGTATGTCGATATCGCAGGGATGGCTTTCACTCATAAATTGAATGGTTTCGATGTCGAGATGGTTAGAAATGGTATCGGTGATGACAACTTTTTGTGCCGGTGCAGTGCCGGTATTCTGGAAACGTATTTTATATTCCAGGATATTTGTTGAATCTATGTAGTGATTTTCAGTTACGCCCTGCGGCACCACTGATTTATCGTTTGGATCATAAGATGAAACGATTTCCTGGCAATCGATTTCTGTAAAAGCATCCACATCGTCCTGGGGGACAGAAAGAATTTCCCCTGTTGAATTTTCCGGACTGCCGCAGAGTTCAATGCTTGCCTGTGGTTCACTGTTGCCGGGATGCGCCGGGTGCTGATCGGCTTCTAACCTCAAGGTAGTACCTGTTGCAGTCCAGCACATTTCTGTGGTTTCGCCTCCAACGAGTTGAAATGTTCCGGTTTCCACAATGATGTTATCTTCATACAGGCGGTATTCTGAGGGGCCTGACATATCGCCATCGCCGGGATCTCCTGTATTGGTAATGGAAAAACATATCAGGCTGTCTCCTACACACTCCCCTTCAACAGCAACACTGGAATGGTCCCATTCAGGATCGGGATCCACACAAGGTTCATCCGGATAAATGTGGGCTTCAACACAGGCCGTGGCTCCCATAAAATCCAGGTCACAAGTGGTTTCTAAGGTGATGCTGAAACTGCCTGATTCTCCGGGGAGCACCGTATCCACATCAAAGCTGAGTGTGTTTCCACTTTGTGAGACAAGGTTTCCGCCAGATACATATTCAAAATGATCATCCAACTCCACGGTAATTGTGGTGCTGTCCGAAGCCAGTGTTCCGTTGTTCTGATAAGAAACAGTTGCAGAAGTATTAAAGCAAAGGACGACAGGGAACAAACCAATATCCACTTCCATGTCAGGGCAATATGTATCTGCCACATAGGCAAAATCCAGTCCGGAAACCGTATCTTCATTGCTCACGGGTACTGAGTAAGAAGAGTCTGTGGGATATGATAAATGCCATAAATCAGAATCAAGCAGGGAAGTCACCACATGCTCTTCTGTGGTGTCAACCCATATTTTGTATTGGCCATCGTTATTTGTTATGCCGTAATAGGGGCCCGGATTGGCTTGCAGCATTATATCCGGTAAAGGACAATCACCTGCATCAAAGACATCATTTTCGTTAATGTCAGCGAAAGCCCGGCCAGTTAAACATTTTAACGATGTCATCCATTCCTCACCAAAAAGCGCTAAACCACCATAGCCAGTTCCAATCCATTTATTCTGGTTATTGTCTATGGCAATTGACGAAACTATATTTCCTGGTAATCCGGAATTACCTGTGTCATATACTGTCCAGTCAGTGCCATCAAATTTTACTAAACCGCCACATGTTCCAATCCATTTATTCTGGTCATTGTCTATGGCAATTGACATTACCTGATTATCAGGCAATCCGGAATTGATAGTGTCATATACTGTCCAGTCAGTGCCATCAAATTTTGCTAAACCGCCCAAAGTTCCAATCCATTTATTCCCGTTATTGTCTATAGAGATTGCAACGACATAATTATAAGGCAATCCGGAATTATCCTCATTATACACTGTCCATTCAGAGCCATCAAATTTTGCTAATCCGTACCCATAGGTTCCAAACCATTTGTTTTGATCATTGTCTATGGCGATTGACCATACCCAATTATAAGGTAATCCGGAATTACCTGCATTATAAACCGTCCAGTCATTATTATTGAATTTTACTAAACCGTTGCTGTAAGTTCCTATCCATTTATTATCATACTGGTCTATCTTGATTGACATTGCATTATAACCAGGGAATCCAGAATTGCCATTATCATACACTGTCCAGTCAGTCCCATCAAATTTTGCTAAAGAACCTGAAATGGTGTCATGAATTCCAATCCAGATGTTTTGGTTACTATCTATGGCAATTGAATGTACATAGTCACCAGGCAATCCGGAATTATCCACATTATACACTATCCAGTCAGTTCCATCAAATTTTGCTATGCCGTCCCCATAGGATGCAATCCATTTATTCTGGTTATTGTCTATGACGATAGACCTTACATCATTACCAGGCAATCCGGAATTAACGGTATCAAAAACTGTCCATCCCGGGTTTTGGGAGAAGCCATGCAGGAAAAAGCCAATTACAAGTACAATTAGAAGGCTGATTTTTTTCATAATTAATTATTTTAGAAGTGAGTTTTAGAAAAGACGTATATAAATGTTAAATCGTTGTATCTGATACAACATTATTTAAAATCATGAATATTCACCTCTCGCTTTTCTTATTCAAACTCATTCAGTAATCACCAATTTCCCTGAACCAATCACACCACTCTGGTCTTTTATCCGGTAGTAATAAACGCCATGGCTGATATTGCTTGCCGGCATGCGGTATTCGGCAGATGTGATGTCCTGTATGTGCCTGATTATCCGGCCGTACCCATCATACAATTCAATGCTGTACTTATCAGCATCCACGTTAAACAACACGTAATCTGCGGCAGGGTTCGGGAACACATCCACCTGTTGCTGTGTGTTTACCTCAGGATCGTGTGTGAAAATTTGCTCCATATCCCCGATGATGTTGAATACCTCGTTGGTAATCACCGCTGGATTGTAATCAAAGAAGATGGCAGCCTGGTTGGTGATTTCTGTGGAAATCTGGTTGCCGGGGTGCTGATGAATTTTAAATTTCACATACCCATGACTTGCCGGCTCGTTGCTGTTGCTGTCGGGAAGCATAATGTCATTGAATGTCCAACGTATGACATTGGAATACAGTATGTCGATATCGCAGGGATGGCTTTCACTCATAAATTGAATGGTTTCGATGTCGAGATGGTTAGAAATGGTATCGGTGATGACAACTTTTTGTGCCGGTGCAGTGCCGGTATTCTGGAAACGTATTTTATATTCCAGGATATTTGTTGAATCTATGTAGTGATTTTCAGTTACGCCCTGCGGCACCACTGATTTATCGTTTGGATCATAAGATGAAACGATTTCCTGGCAATCGATTTCTGTAAAAGCATCCACATCGTCCTGGGGGACAGAAAGAATTTCCCCTGTTGAATTTTCCGGACTGCCGCAGAGTTCAATGCTTGCCTGTGGTTCACTGTTGCCGGGATGCGCCGGGTGCTGATCGGCTTCAAGCCTCAGGGTTGTGCCCGTTGCCGGCCAGCACATTTCCATGGTTTCGCCTCCAACGAGCTGAAATGTTCCGGTTTCCACAAGCACATTGTCTTCATACAGGCGGTATTCGGAGGGGCCTGACATATCTCCGTCCCCGGGATCTCCTGTATTGGTAATGGTAAAGCATACCAGGCTGTCTCCTACACACTCCCCTTCAACAGCAACGCTGGAATGGTCCCAGTCGGGATCATCGGGTTCGCATACATCATCGGGATAAATATGGGCTTCAACACAAAGGGTAGTACCAAGCAAATCCGGATCACAAGCATAATCACCATAAATCATAAAAGACCCGGATGAGGAAGGTGGGACGGTGCCCACATCAAAGGTAAGCAAGTTGCCATCTTGTGCTATCAGGTTTCCCCCGTGATCATAAATCAGGTTGTCATCCAGTTCAACGGTAATGGTTGTACTGTCAGAAGCAATGATACCATTGTTTTCATAAGAAATAAGCAATGAAGTTTCCGTGCAAAGGCCGCCCCACCAAAACATGGCATCCACACTCAATTCAGGGTAATAACAATCGGTGGTATTGGCAAAATCCAGGCCTGAAATTGTATCCATGACTTCATTATCATCCAAAGAAACGGAGTGATAATCCGGATTGAGCGGGTATGATTGTTCCCACATAGACGGGATATTCAATTGGCTTATTGTATAATCCAGCGAATCAACCCATATAGAATATATGCCTTCATCGTTGGTAATACCCAAATGCCCAACTGGTTCTGCTTTCACCATGATATCGGGTATGGGAAGGTCTTCTGCATCAAAAACATTGTTTTCATTGAGATCAGCATAAACCCGGCCTTGCAGCAAATCGAAACAGAATGGATCACCGAACAAATTGATACCCCAATTGAAAATATAACCATTATCTATAGACCAATTGTCTGAAATGGTTATTGTCCACGTACCATTGACCGGACAACCGATAAATTCACTAAACGGTTCGTAAGAAGCATAACTGCCTTCCGGCAATGTTTGAAAGCTATCTGCCACCTGGCTCATTGTACCATGCATTGGGTTGGGTGTCCAGCAGTAATCATAACCAACACCGGGAATGCTATCGTCGGAATCTACAGGTTCACCTAAATACGTACTACCGCCCCCCTGAGCTTGCAATGTGATAGTTGTACCGTCAGGGGCCATCAGCGAAATAACCAGATCACCGAGGTAGGAATGTTCCATGTTCACACACACGCTCACCAGGTCAAACGGTGAGGTAATGGTAGTCCCGGGCGCATAACCGGATACATAAATGCTTGTGGTATAAGACACGCCTGAACCATCGGGCAGGTAAACGGTATCCGGGGAGTGATGAAAGGCTCTTTGAGCAAAGCCGGAGAGTACAATACTCATTGACAACAGAAAAAGAAGGGCGTATTTTTTCATAATGATATAGGGTTTTGAGGTTATTAATCTTCACTATTAATATAAACGTAATGGAAACGCCAAAGGTTGCTTATTTTGATGATTAATTATTTTGATTTTTCGTAACTGTTCACTTTACGAAGGCACAAAAGAACGATGGCGCGATGGGACGATTGTACGAGGGAAGTTAGGGTTTTTCCAGAATAACAAACCTGTGTATTTTCCTGTTGCCATGATCATCGGTGAGGATAAGGTTGTGTTTTCCCGGCTCCGGGATAATACCAATTTGATGACGATGGGTGGTGAAGGTAATGTATTTATCGTCAATGTACCAATATATTTTGGCATCGCCTTGCTGATGGGCAGCTTTGAATACCACCTTTTGTTTTTCACCGCCAAGGTCCACCGGCAAATAAATCTCAGACATGTCATCGGGGTAGAGTATCTGCATGACGTCCTGCTGATTTTGTGCAATGCAACCGGGGTACCAGGGCAGCATGCCAATGTATTCGGGGTACGATTTCCGGTAATACCATTCCATGGCCGGGGGCAGTATAAATAAAGATTTGTGTTTCATCTTTTCCAACGGATAACATGACGCGGACACCTGGTGGGTTTCGTGTTCATTCAAATGAACCAGGGTATGATACGGGCAGGGCGGAAAATGGTAAGCGGCTTTTGGTATCCATAAGCTGTCCACCTTGCTGCAATGTGGGTTCGCAAGGTATCCGCTTTGCCGGCACACCGGCATTTTCACCATGGCGTCGTAGGGTTTTTTGAACCACTCATCGTAAGCCGGCAGCATATCAAACAGGTCAAACAAAATGGGTGCAGCTGTTTTTATACCGATCAAATCAGGGCGGCCTTCTCCCGAGGCATTCCCCACCCAGACACCGATGGTATAATCCGGCGTGACACCAATTGCCCAGGCATCCCTGAAACCATAGCTTGTCCCGGTTTTCCAGGCAATGGCCTGTTCAGAATTGAAATATTTCCAGTTGCCTTTATCATCCGGGCGCTTAAGGTCTTTCATGGCCTCAAAGGCATGCCATATTCCGGCAGCATTGATCCGTGCACGGTTATCATAGTTGTAATGAATATTATGCTTTGTTTCGGCATTGTGATTCAAATAGTGCAGGGGATGGATATCCCCCTGCAGATAACGTGCATTGAAATCCTGGAAATGCATTAAACGGCGGCCCATGGAAGCGTAAGCAGCACATAACTCATCAAGCCTGCTCTCAGCGCTTCCAAGGATGAGGGATAAACCGTAATTGCCAGCACTACGATTAACGGTGGTAAGTCCAATGCTATTGAGGTCTTCGATGAAAACAGCTATACCGTGTTGTTTGAGTAAATTCACCGCCGGCACATTCAGGGAGCGGGCAATGCACCTGGAAGCGGGTACAGCACCATCGTGTTGAAGGTTGAAGTTTTTTGGGGAATACGATCCAAACCGTACAGGATAATCAGGCACCAGGCTGTGGGGCATAATTTCGCCTTTACTAAGCATACAGGCGTACAAAAATGGTTTTAATATACTTCCTGAACTTCTTTCTGCAGCACACAAGTCCACATAAACAGACCGGCCACCTTCATCAAAAATCCCGGTATTTCCAAGGTAAGCTACCACATTTCCGGTTTCAGTCTCTGCAATAATGGCTCCTGCATTGTGAATGTCGTTCTTCCTGAACTCCTCATAATACCTGTTAAGGATGTTATGTGCCTGCCGTTGGTAATGTGCATTTATATGGGTGTGGAAAATATGCTTTTCCGGATGCTTCCGTTTAAGCTTGTGCAAAAGATGAATGTTTTGATTGGGAAAAGCTTGAAGCTTATCGGGAATGTCTTCCTCAATGGCAAGGGTATAAGTTTCATGGCTGAAGTGGCCTTTGTCAAAAAGCCTTTTCAGCAACCGGTTTCGCTTGGCTTTGAGTTCATGTCTGTTTTTGCTCATGTGTATGGAAGCGGGTGAATTGGGCAACACGGCCAGCAACGCAGCCTCAGCCCACGTCAAACCAGAAGGGGAACGGCCAAAATACCGCCACGCAGCAGCTTTCAGGCCAACTACATTGCCACCATAAGGAGCCAACTCAGTATAGAATTTTAATATTTCACCTTTGGAATGCCTGATCTCCAGCTTTGATGCCAGCATCATTTCCATCAGCTTGTTTGCGATATTTCTGGTTTTTGCCCCCCTCGACAACCTGATGACCTGCATGCTGATGGTGCTTCCCCCGCTGACAATTTTTCCGGCGTTGATGTTTTGCATGAAAGCACGAGCCAGTGAGAAATAGTCAACCCCGCGATGATACATAAACCTCTTGTCTTCAAATTCCAACAGGCAGGTTTTATATTTATCCGGTATGGTGTCATAATCACGCATAGGAAGTCGCCACTGGCCATCTTTCGCAACGGTGGCTGCCAGCAAAACATCATCTTTTCCATACAATACAGAAGACCATTCCTTATTGAGTGTTTTAACCGGTACCAATACCCATATAAAAAGCACTATAAATGGAACAGCGAGGCAAGTCAATATACGGTGGTGTTTTTGAATTTTCATGCTTTCCTGCCTGTTGTTTTATACCACTATTTTTCTGCTGCTTGTTTTGGTAATGTAAACGTAAATGTGCTGCCTTTTCCTTCTTCGCTGGTAACGCTTATGGTTCCGCCATGTTGGTCCACAAACTCTTTGCATATTATTAACCCCAGGCCGGTACCCGTTTCCTTATTTGTACCTCTGGTAGAGGTTTTTTTATCAATACGAAACAGGTCTTTTAGTTTTTCCTGTTCGATGCCTATTCCATTGTCAGATATTGATATGCATGTTGAATCATCATTTTGTCTGGTTTTTATACGGATTTCACCATTTCTGTCAGTATATTTAATGGCATTATTGATTAAATTTCGTAATATGGATTTAATCATATTTTTATCAGCATAAACCTGGATATCATCAGGTTCAAATACTATTTCAATTTGCTTTTCTTTGGCAAAATTTCCAAGCAAATGAATGGTGTTCTGAACAACGTCTTTTAGTGGCAGGTTGTCAGGTTGAAAAGGAACACTGTCTGACTGAGTTCTGGCCCATTCCAGTAAACTGACAAGCAGCTCATATCCCTGTTTTGCAGACTGATAAATAAGCTGATAATAATGTTCAAAAGCCTGATTTTCTGATTTTCTACTCTCTTCCAGTAGCAATTCAGAGAATCCGAGCAATCCGGTAAACGGACTTTTTAAATCATGGCTGATTATTGAAAAAAACTTGTCTTTCGTTGCCACCAATTGTTTCAGTTGCTTTTTTTGTTCCTGCAGGGTCAGATGATTTTTTACCCTGGCCATCAATTCGGCAGTTTTAAAAGGTTTGGTAATATAATCAACACCACCAGCTTCAAATGCTTTTGTTATACAATCACTGTCAGTTTTAGCCGTTAGAAAGATCACAGGAATATCCTGAAATTTTTCATGTTGTTTTAATCTCCTGCACACTTCAATCCCATCCATATCCGGCATCATAATATCAAGCAAAATAAGATCAAAACTTTCTTCTTCACATAGTGAAAGTGCTTTTTGCCCGTCCTGAGCAAATGAAATATCATAGCCGGCATTTTGTAAACTCGTTGCTACTACCTGGATGTTCTTAGGTATATCATCAACAATCAGTATTTTATTATATGGTTTCATTGCGTGATAACAAGTTTCTTAATGAAAAAAACACAGCTGTTATATCTTCAATATCAACATTTCCAGCTGATTTTACAAGTCTATCTCCTGTTTTATAAAAGTAATCATTATTGATTTCTTTCCCGTATTTTTTAATGTCATTTCCGAGTATCCGGATTTTATTCATATTACCGGACTTCTCTATCATCTTGATTTTTTTTGCGAACTTATCAGAAAAATTATTTTTTTCTTTCTGAGATATTATCGGCATACCATCAAAGCAATAATTGTCATTTGAGTTTTTGATTTGCACAGGCTCATCTGATTGAACATGCTGTTTGTTCGGAAGTTTTATGTTTTTAAAATGCAGGCTAAATACACTTCCCTTTCCCGGTGTGCTATCAAGGGTTATTTCACCACCCAGGATTTCCATCAGTTTTTTTGTGATTGACAAGCCCAAACCTGTCCCCTCATACTTTCTGGTATTGTGATCACCAGACTGTTTAAAAGCTTCAAAAATTTGACTGTGTTGTGATTTTGGTATGCCGATACCGGTATCCTCAACATCACATTTTATGTATATTTTATTGCCCGGCAACGTCCTTACCTTTATCAGTGAAATCTTTACATGTCCTTTTTCAGTAAATTTCACAGCATTACCAACGATATTTAGTAATATTTGTCTGGTTCTGAGCTCATCAATGAAAATATATTCCGGTACAGCCTGATCAACAGAGATGTAAAAATTAAGGCCTTTTTGTTGGATTTTAAGTGAAAATATCTGACATATATCTTTGATCAGTTCTCTGATATTGGTGATCTCAGGGGAGACAACCATTTTACCGGCTTCAATTTTAGAGAGATCAAGGATGTCATTGATGAGATTAAGCAATGTCTTACTGCTGGCTTTGATGGAATTAACATGGGCCAAATTAACCTGGTCAGTCAGATTCCGGGATAAAATCTCAGAAAATCCTATTACAGCATTGATGGGGGTACGTATTTCATGGCTCATATTGGCAAGAAATACCGTTTTTGCCATGTTTGCTTCTTCAGCTTCCTTTTTTGCTTTCAAAATTTCCTGTTGTGCCATTTTACTTTTGGTGATGTCATCTTTGATACCGATATATTGAATAATGTTCCCATCTTTATCAGTGATGGACGATATAAGGGCACTTTCGTAATAGAGTTCACCGCATTTACGTTTGTTTTTAAATTCTCCTTTCCATTCTCCACCTTTGCTTATGATATTCCACATATTTTCATAAAATGTGTCAGAATGCTCCCCGGATGAAAGAATTCGTGGATTTTTACCAATGACTTCATCTTTTTCATATCCGGTAATTTCGGTGAATTTTTTGTTCACATATTGTATGTTTGCATCCAGATCTGTAATAACAATGTATGCAGACGCATTTTCAACCGCTTTGTACAATGTCCTCAATTCTGTATCTATCTGCTTACGCTTTGTAATATCCCGTACAATCCCGGCAGCATACCATTGGTTATTGATTTTCACAGCAGACAAGGACAATTCAATATCAATTAATTTGTCCTTGCTTGTATAAGTTTTTAATTCTATTGTTTTATTGACAGCCCTGCCTTTTCCGGTTTTTTTAAATCTTTGCATCCCTTTTTTGTATGCTTCATAATCAGATTCTAAAACCAGCAATTTATGGAGGTCTTTCCCCAGTATGTCAGATTTGGTATATCCAAAAATATTTTCTGCAGCTTTGTTCCAGTATGAAACAAGACCTTTATGATCAAGCAGTATTATGCCATCCTGGGCATTAGCTGATAATTTCCTAAACTGCTCTTCGCTTGCCTGTAAGTTATCACTGATCATCTTTCTTCATTCAAAAGCATTAGAAATAATCCGGTCAATGGTGTGCTATGTATTGCTTTCCTCTGAAAATGGTTATTCATCGCAATGCTTCTCATTCACAATTAGGTTTTCTTCTTCGCTGCTCTTAAAACACCAGTTTTTCAACAGACAATTGGCAGGGAACCTTACCTGACGGCATTGATGAACCCGTCGCATTTCATAAACTTTAAAACACCTGTAAACAGCTTATATTGAAAAGTTTTTCCCGCCTGCCAGAAGTCATAAAACCTGATTCATTAATAATTCGTAAATGTAAAATTTTAATTTTAATTTCCAATGGCTTTTGTGCAAAAAAAAAGGTTCTGTGACCAGTTTTACAGTCATAAGCGGTTTTAGGTTCAGTATTGACACAACCTACCATCTCGTCAATAAATAAGCAACGAAGGATAGTATTACAGCGTGATAATGGATGACCTGATAAGTGGTTTACAGAATGTTGGGATTGTGGTGATTTATGCGGCAGGACGAATCCGGAAAGCCTGCCCGCTGTTATGCGCTACTGGTGCTGCTGTGGCAGAGCGACCGGAAGGAAGCTCCTGTCCACAGCATGCAGCAGCAGCTAAACAAGGGCAGCTTGCAGGCGCAGGCCGGTAAGCTAACGGTGAGGAAGCTTAGCCGCCCGCATCGTCATTATTCAATATTATTCCGGCATGTCCGGTGGTTTACGCTTTTGCTTTTTCTCTGCTTGTTTGCGTTTTTCTTCCAGCCGCTTTTTCTTTTCGGCACGTGGCACCCGGGACTTTTTGCGCTTTTTCTCCGGTTTTAGGGCGGTTTTGATAAATCTCAGCAGCTTTTCAGTTGCTTCCTGCCGATTGTCTGCTTGTGATCGACCGGCTTCGCATACCATCTGCAAAATGCCTTCCGATGAAATATGGTTTTTCCCTTTGACCAATAAGCGGGCCTTCTGTTCTTCTGTCAGCACCTGACTGGCTTCCACATCAAAAAACACCTGCACACGGGTTTCGGTTTTGTTCACATGCTGCCCGCCTTTACCACCACTGCGGCTGGTCTGGAAATCCAGTTCTTTTATAAGGGCTTCTGTGTTGAAATCGTCAGGCATAAGATACTCTTTGGTTGGAATGTCAGGACAAAGTTAATAAGTCAGGGTAAACATGTCAAATAATTTGTTGCAAAGGTACCTGCATCGGTAAATCTATCCCTATAACTGCCATTGTAATTCCAAGTCCTCCATGCCCGGCTTGATGATGCGATGGAGCAATTCAACAAAGCAGCAGTACCCGGAACCAAATTGCCCTGAATATCTGAAAAAACACATAAATATTTATCTTGTTTCTTAATCGTATTCCATTAAATTTGCCGTAAAATCACAAAAAACATTAATACGATGAAAACAAAAGAATTTTGGGAACAATACAAGAATAAAGATATTTTGCAAATATTTGATATAACCTGTGATTTTTTCTCAGAAGAATTACCAGATGATTTTGTTCAAGACTATGATGCAGGGGAGGTAATCCTGGAGACAAAAGGACATCAGGAGGATGCCAAAAATTTTGAGAATGTATTAAAATTCACAACAATATTACAAAAGCATCAACCGGCACTTTATAAAGAGTATTTTCAATTCTTTGACAAATTCCTGGTTGACTATTATTGTTTTCACTTAGACAACTTAAAAATACATGAGGCATTCTCAAATTTTTTGGAAAATCCACTGCAGGATTATGATATATTTTTATTGCCTTTCAAAAAGTTACTGTTTTATCAACATTCTGAATTATTAGACCAGGCAATTACTGAGAATTTTACCGCTGTAAGCGAAGCAGAAAATTTAATTGGTGAACCTGAATTCAATTTGGCCATTTGCAAATTTTATATGCTACTGCAAGAAAGGTTTGTAGAGGATAACGAAAGCCTGAACAGAACTATATTATCAAAAAAATTAGCAGAATATAACTTTGATTTTTCTGATGATATTTATTCGTCGATTGAAACAGGAATGTTTAGACAACAAATGGATGCGGATGAATTGAAAACCTTATTTAAAAAAAATAAAATAAATTTACTTTTTATTTTGCTGGTTTATTTTCTTCGTTACATGTATGAAAAAGGGTTTGCGTTTTATCTGGGCGGAAAGATATGGGATGGAATGATAGTGTATTGGAAAGAAATCAATAAAAAAAGTAAAAACACAAGTGCCTTTTTTAACGTAGAAGCATCATCATTTGAAAAATATATGGCTGAACTTTCCGGATGTTTTCTTTTGGACAATAAATCTGAGATGATTGCCATACTTTGGGGCAGTGTTTATCTTTACGAATTTTTAAATAAGCACAAGCTTATAACTGAACAGCAATTCGATGATTTTATTGAAATGTCACGGGAACTAAAAGGAAAAATAATTGGACAACATACTTCTGATTTATGGAATTCAAATTTTGTACATCACTGGGAAAAACCAGAATGTATCTCAGAGGCAGAGTTTGTTGAAGAAAGCAAAATCTTTGCAAAAAGCATATCGTTTAAGCATCTGAAATTCTCTCGGTTAAGAAGCGAAATAAAAGAAGAATTAGCGGGTATTGGAAAACTGTCTGATTACATTATTGAAGGGGGAAAAGAAAAGGAGGAAGATTATGATACTAGCCTGTTAGACAAGTTCTTTAATTCTTATGATGAAGACGGGTTATTAGATACTCATGATGAAGACGTGTTATTTGATTCCCATGATGAAGATGAGTTAATTGACTCCTATGATGAAGACGAGTTTTTTGATTCCCATGATGAAGAGGGGTTTGATGAAGATTGCAACAGGCCAGAACCAATAAAGTACACCGGGACTGAACCAATAAAGAAAGAAAAAAAACCAGGAAGAAATGATCCTTGCCCATGTGGCAGTGGAAAGAAATATAAAAAGTGTTGCGGGAAAATTTAAAACGCAATAAGTTAACAAGCACGTCCTAAACTGGCATAGCCAAAGTCATAAAGAAATAATAAATTCGGAACACGGAATTCGGAATTCATTATTCTATGTTCAGTATTCGATATTTATGGGTTCTACTGCCAATTTTGCGAAAAACAGTGAATGTCTAAAGTTAAAAATCTATGTAAATTAGATTTATTATCCCTTTGTGCAAAAAGGTGCAGCAAAGCTACCTTTCGCCTGCCTGCTCTGCCTTACAATATTAAATGATTAGCCGGAAGTTTTTTATTGCTAATCCTATGTGAATTCCTATGTGTTCTACTGTGCCTATGTGGTTCCACCCTGAAGTGCTTCCAGAATGTTGAACCACATAGCCACAGTAGATATAAATATATAAGAAATCAAGAAATTTCAATCAATTCTTTAAATAAGCCGGTTAATCATAACCCATTAAAACCTGGATTCCCGCATTAACCTAACGAGGCCACCACATCAGGAGCGAGTACATCCATATCCTTGTAAATCTGCCTCTGCTTTTGCAAGACCTCACCGACAAACAGGGACTTGCCTGGTTCGGTAAAGCATTCGATCATGTCCACTTCATCAA
>CAZTNS010000063.1:0-16660 GCA_964615585.1 uncultured Bacteroidales bacterium
CCAGAACAAAATGCCCCGGTTTTCAATTGGCAAAATCCATTATTTTACAATCATACAACAACGGTGAAAATAGGTGTTGTTTTCTATTCACTTGCCTGGTATATAAAATTGCTTTTTCTGCCTTTTCCGTTACGATTTTATTATGGATATGCACTTATACCTACAGCCACATTAAATGACCCGGTAGTTATCATTTCAATTATACTCCATATTTTATTGATATATTTGATTTTTAAAGGTTTGAAAAAAAAGAAAATATGGTCGTTTGCCATTGCTTTTTATTTTATTGGGATCATTCCTTTTTCCAATTTATTTTTCCCGCTTCCCGGCGTCATTGCAGAACGTTTTTTGTTCATCCCATCCCTGGGATTTTCAATAGCCATCACATGGCTGATCTTTCATTTATCCGGAGTGCGCATTGATATTAAAAAACCGAAAAAACTAACCCCTTTGGTTTTGCTTAGTCTGATCATTGTTTTGCCGTTTTCGGGGTTAACTATAAAACGAACACCAGACTGGAAAAACAGAAAAACCTTGTACGAAGCAGACATCCCAAAGCTTAAAAAATCAGCAAAAGCCAATAACCTGTATGCCAATTTCCTTGCATCGCAAATTTATGACATGATGCAAGCACAAGTTCCCCTACATAAAATGGATAAAAAGATCAATAAAGCCATCAAGCATTTTCAACAGGCCATTGCTGTTGACAGCACTTATGCAAATCCATATCACAACCTTGGCTACATTTATCTTATCATTGCCCGGGATTATCAAAAGGCAGAGGATTATTTTTCAAAAAGCATCAGGTACGACAGCACCATTTATGAAGCATTTATGAACAGAGGCATAGCAAGGTTTTATCAAAACAAATTGAATCAGGCTGAAAAAGACCTCATTTATTCCAAAAAACATGGTTTCAGGAAAGATATGGATAAAGTTTATCATTACCTGGCAAGGGTTTATGAAAGTCAAAATGATACAACAAAAGCCATCGCTATGTATGATTCTGTTCTTAATTACAACCCTGGTCAAATCAAAAGCATTGAAAAAATCATGCATTTGTATGCCAACCAGAAAAAGTATGAAAAAGCGTTGCAATACAGCAACATGTTGGTAAATAACGCCAGTCCAAAAAACGATAAAGTCTGGGTGGACAAAGGCAATTATCATTTGCTGCTGGGAGATACCGTACAAGCCATTCAAGCATGGGAAAAAGCATTTAACATTTACCCGGGAAATTACAACATCGCCATGACACTGGCCAGGTATTACGCCGAACATGGGATGCAGCAAAAAGCCTATGCCATACGCAACAAAGCCAACAGTTTCAGGCAACAGCAGGGGCCAAAACAAGGACGCCAATAATAATTACCTGCTTAAAAAATCAACATCAACAGGTAATACAACAAAGGCAGTGTTCCCAAACTCAGCACGGTACTAACAAAAATATTCTGGGTAGCCTGAAAATCGTTGAGGCCAAGTTCTCTAGCAATAACTGATATCACGATCATACAAGGCATACCTGCCTGCAGCACAATCACCACAATGGCATCGGTATCCATCCAGGAAAAACCCAGAAACTGCATGGCATACAGCAGGGCAGCAACAATGGCCGGCCCGGTCAGTAATTTATTGATACTAAGCAAATAAGTGCGCGTGTTTTTTATCAGTGAAACAAACTTCACCTGTGCAAGTACCGCCCCCACGTACACCATGGATAAGTATATCGTGGTATGTCCCACTCCTGAGAGTGCCTCATTGAAAACTTTCGGCAGTTTGATGCCCGTAAAATAAAACACGAATCCCAGTGCAAATGCAAGGGAATTCAGATTAAACAAATTTTTCCAGGAATGTTTGGTTGATTTTCCGGCTGCCTTGCTGAGCATAATGATACCCCATGTCCACATCAGGGTATCATTCCCCAGCTGAAATAATGTTGCATAGAGCAATCCTTTGCCACCGGGAAACAATGCATCCATCAGGGGAAAACCAAGAAAAACAACGTTCCCGAACATGGTATGTGCTTTATGCAGTGCTATGTTTTGATTATCAAGCTTAAGCACTGATGCGCTCCAGTAGGATAACAGATGTAATACCGTTACTGAAACGGCTCCTGCAAAAAAAATAACCACCCCGTTTATCAAAGTCTGGGCATTGGTCTCAAGGTTTGCAACGGTGGTAAAAAGCAAAAGGGGCAGGGTGATCTTCATGATAACGCGCACCAGCCCCTGGTTGATATCTTTGTTGATGGCTTTCAGCTTAAATGCCACGTAACCTGTCAATGCAATGATCCCGAGTATCAGTATTTGATTTGATATTACACCCATCTTGTAAAATTACATTTTCACATTTCAATCATCAAGCACAAAACGTCAAATCTAAAAAATCAATCACCCCTCTGTGGAATGTGGAAGTCATTGTTCTATTTCCTAATGAGCCTCAAGCCAGTTTTTGCCAGTTCCCAGTTCAACGGTAAGTGGCACCGACAAATGCACCGCGTTCTCCATTTCATATTTCACAATCTCAGCCAGTTTGTCTTTTTCATCAACAGGGCATTCAAAATTCAGTTCATCATGTACCTGAAGATTCATCCTCGCCTTAAGCTCCTCATCAAAGATGCGATTGTAAATATTTATCATGGCCACTTTGATGATATCAGCCGCCGAACCCTGTAATGGGGCGTTGATGGCATTGCGTTCTGCCATGCCCCTGACCGTTGCATTGCGTGAATTAATGTCCGGCAAATAGCGTTTTCTTCCCATAAGGGTCTCAACATAACCCTTGTTTCTTGCTTTTTCAATGCTATCGTTCATAAATTTTTTCACCGCAGGGAAATTTTCAAAATATTCTTCTATCAATGATTTGGCTTCTGTGCGCGGGATATTCAAACGCTGAGACAAACCAAAAGCCGAAATACCATACATGATACCAAAATTAGCCGTTTTTGCTTTGGAACGTTCATCCCCGGAAACATCACTGACATCTTTCTTAAAGATTTTGGCAGCGGTAGCAGCATGCACATCTTCGTTTTCCCTAAAGGCTGTTTTCATGTGCTTGTCCCCACTCATGTGAGCCATCAAACGGAGCTCTATCTGTGAATAATCCGCTGATAAAAACAGGTAATCATCACTGGTGGCTGAAAATGCCTTGCGGATTTCCCTGCCCCTTTCTTCGCGGATGGGAATATTTTGCAGGTTGGGATTGTTGGAACTGAGCCTGCCGGTGGCTGCCACCGTTTGATTGAATGACGTGTGTATCCTGCCTGTTTTCTCATTGATAAGTTTAGGTAAGGCTTCCACATAGGTGGACAACAGTTTTTTTACTGAACGATATTCGAGTATTTTCTCAATCACAGGATGTTTATCACTCAGTTTTTGCAGGGTTTCTTCGGATGTCGAATATTGTTTGGTTTTTGTTTTTGGCGGTTTATCTGTGATTTTCAATCTGTCAAAAAGCACTTCACCCAGTTGTTTTGGGGAATTGATGTTAAATTCAACCCCCGCCATATCATGAATCTCTTTTTCTATTGCATCCAACGTGTTTTTGAGTTTGTATGAAAGCTTTTCAAGTTGTTTTTTATCCAGATGCACGCCCACAAATTCCATATCTGAAAGTACATAAACCAACGGCATTTCTACATCATAAAACAACGTATCGAGTTTCTCCTTTTTCAACTGAGGTTCCAGTGCTTCTTTCAGTTGCAAGGTAACATCAGCGTCTTCAGCAGCGTAATTCTTTACGTTTTCTACCGGAATATCGGTGATTTTCTTCTGCTTTTTCCCCTTTTTTCCAATCAGGCTTTCCAGTGAGATGGGCTGATAATCCAATATTGTATCGGCCATATAATCCATGTTGTGCCTGAGTTCCGGATGCAGCAGATAATGGGCAATCATGGTATCGAACAACTTTCCTTTTACATTGATACCGTGGTACCTCATCACCAGGATATCGTATTTGATGTTTTGTCCGATTTTCATCTTCCCGGTATCTTCAAGGACATTCCTGAATTCAGAAATCACTTCCTTTTTCTCATCTTCATCCTCCGGCATCATCACATAATATGCCTTGCTTTTTTCAGCAGAAAACGACATGCCGGAAAGCTTGGCTTTATGGGGATTCACGCCTGTGGTTTCCGTATCAAAAGCAAAAGCATCAAAACCTTGCAGATATTTGATGAGTTCTTTTCGCAAGTAAGCTGTGTCAGCCAGGATGTATTCAGGGTTTTCTGTTTTGATGTTTTTTTTGCCTGAGTCTGGCTTTTGATCTGTATCTTCTTTGTTGCTGTCATTATCAAACAACGTTCCCTGGGCAGGAGGCGGTTTTGCAGGTTCACCAAACAAGCGTTGTGAGAGGGTATTGAATTCCAGTTCATCAAACAGGGGTTTTAACTTGTCTTTATCGGGTTTTTTGAATTTCAATGATTCCAGGTCAATATCCATCGGCACATTGCGGTCAATGGTAACCAGTTTTTTTGAGAGCAGTATCTGATCTTTATTTTCCTCTATTTTTTCTTTTTGCTTGCCTTTCAGCTTGTCAGTATTTTCCAGCAGGTTTTCTACCGAACCGAATTCCGATATCAGCTTTTTGGAAGTTTTTTCTCCTACACCCGGTGCGCCGGGGACATTATCGGAACTGTCACCCCACAAGGCAAGAATATCAATAACCTGATCTGTAGATTCAATGCTGAAATGTTTTAATACATCAGGTACTTTCATAACCATGTTTGCCTTTTGGCCTGAGCGGCGTGGTTTGTACATGAAAACTTTTTCATCCACAAGTTGCATATAGTCCTTGTCAGAAGTCATCATATACACATCAAAACCTTCTTTGGCGGCTATTTTTGACATGGTTCCAATGACATCATCGGCCTCGTATCCTTCTTTTTCAATTACATTGATATTATAAGCATCCAGAATTTTCTTGATATACGGCACAGCCTTTTTAATGTCCTCCGGTGTGGCTTCCCTCTGGATTTTATAATCGGGATACATGTCATTTCTGAATGTCGGGCCGGGGGGGTCAAATGCAACGGCAATATGTGAAAAATCTTCAGTTCTCAACACTTCTTCCAGTGTATTCACAAAACCAAAAATAGCAGAAGTATTCAGCCCTTTGGAATTAACCCGGGGATTGCGTATAAATGCATAATAACTGCGGAAAATCAAAGCATATGCATCAAGCAGAAATATTTTTTTTGCCATAATGTCATCAGTATTTTTTCAAAAATAGTAATAATCCCGATAATATCAGGACATGCCGTAAACATTATCCGGAATGCATGCAACATGAGGTGTTTTCAGATATGCTGACTTAGCGGGAATTAAAGTGTCGCAATAATTACGTACATTTTGTTAGTTGGCAAAAGGCAATTGGCAGTTGGCAAGGTGTATATATCATTCATAATGATGGGTTTAAATTGCCAACTGCATTTTTGCCAACTGCCAACTAATTTTACGACAATATTATTTACTTTTTACTCACATATCATTTTAACTTGCTGATTATCAACACCGGGTCAGGAGTTTTGATTTTAAACAGGCAAATTTTTGTTGCAACAAAACAGGATTTTTTGGCATTATTCTTTTTCCCGCAAATAGTTTACAATATCTGCCTCAAGCGAATAATCAGGTGCTTCAACAATACGCCCCACCTCAACCCCGTCAAGGTAAATTACAATGGTGGGGACAAATTCAATGTCATCCTCCGGGAGTGCGTTATTATTAAGGCGTTTTGCCCGGTTCAAAGAAATGATTTCCGTATAAACATCAGATTTCAGGCCGTCCGTTATTTTTTTTAAACGAGGCAATTCACGCCGGCTGTCAGGACACCAGCTTCCCTGGTACACCTTAAATGACAGATCACGTCCTTTCAGTTTTTTGGTTAAACGTTCCAACATTCTTTCATTCGGGTCATAGTTATCATAAGCATTGTTGAACCATTCAGAAAAGTCATCCTGCTGAAAGGCATCCCAGTCGCATTTCCCGATTAAAATGTTTTGGTTGGCCGCACTGTCAAAAACCACTTGATTTCGTTCCTGTGCTGTCACGTTAACAGCAACAAATACCAGTATTATCGCAAGCATTTTTTTCATCATATCTCAAGAAAAGTTCTGTGAATTTACGTAATTACAATCTGGCACACATATCAATTTACCTATACCACATTATTTACAACATTTAACTTTCTTTAATGTTCTGTAAAAACTAAACGATCCACCAAATGACAGAACATACCTGCCACTGTACTACTATGATAAACGGTCGTGGCGGTTCATAACCTCTTCACTCCACCTGGCTAATCGTCTGTGGTAATAAATTGCATGATACATCTATTTTTACCAATTTTGCGCCATGACATTCCCGTTAAACAAGCAAAGTAAAACGGTTATATACATAAGCCTCATTGGTGCAATGCTCATCTGGGCCGGCAGCTTTATCTGGAGCAAACAGGCATTAGAGCATTACAACCCTGTTAATATTGTGCTGTTCCGGTTACTGATTTCATCGTTGTTTTTATTTCCCTACCTGCTGATAAGAAAAAAAATACAGAAAATTGACCTTGCAGATTTTAGCCTTATTTTACTCATGGCCTTTTGCGAACCTTTTATCTATTTTATGGGTGAAACCTACGGGATCAAACTGGTATCTGCCCCTGTTGCCGCGGTAATTGTATCTACACTACCCTTGTTTACACCGCTGGCTTCAGCCATTTTTCTTAAAGACAAACTAACGGTTTTTAACGTGTTGGGCGTAGCTGTGTCTTTTGCGGGAATTATCCTGATCGTGCTTGGCCCAAAGGCAGAGTTTATCATTTCCCCTGTTGGCCTGATGTTTTTGTTTTCATCTGTATTCGCCGGCGTAGCCTATTCCATACTCATCAAAAAAATCAACAAAAAATATTCTGTCCTTAACCTGGTATTGTATCAAAACATCATCGGCATAATTTTATTCATCCCCGTGTTTTTAATTTTGGATTACAGGGATTTTATGGCCACCGGCTTTGTTTGGTATTCAATGTGGCCCATCATCAAACTGGCCGTTTTTGCCACAAGCATTGCCTATTTTTTATACACCCACGCCCTGAGAAATATGGACATCAGCAAAGTAAACGTGTTTACCAATATCATTCCGGTTTTTACCATCATATTTTCATGGATATTCCTTGGGGAAATTATTCCTGAACGTAAAATCCTGGGGATAATTATCATAATGACAGGAGTAACGGTTTCACAAATTGCAAGGGACAAATACGGTACTTATGGATATATTCACCGACATATCGTTGCAAGATTTAAAGGAGCTGGCAACAAGAGACGAAAAGAGCTTTAAACAACTTTCCGGGAAACTGAAAAAAGTCAAAAAACAGGAAATTGACAGTTTTGTGCACACCTGGCATGCAGAGCTTTTTTCAGACACAGATTGCCTTAAATGCGCCAATTGCTGCCGCAGCCTTGGCCCGATGCTAACCGACAGGGATATTGACCGTTTAGCAAAATTTTTAAAGAAAAAACCATCTGCTGTGGTCAATCAATATCTACGGCAGGATAAAGTAGGCTATTATGTTTTTAAAAACATACCCTGCCCTTTCCTGATGGCAGACAGTTATTGCATGGTATATGAAGCCCGCCCGAAAGCATGCAGGGAATATCCCCATACCGATAAAACCAATTTCAAACAGATAATTCAACTGAGCATCAAAAACAGCAAAACCTGCCCGGTGGTGTATAAAATTCTGAAAGAGTTGATGAAGACGTATGGTTAAAGGGTTTTTAATGAGCAAATTTGCAGCTTTTATACCACACCACTTTGATATTAGAATTTGCATTAAATCGCAATTCCCTTACAGGTTACAGAAATGATTTTATATCCAAGATCAAATCATCTGTACTCTCCAAACCGGGATGAAAAACAATATCCGCTTTCTTGTAATTTGATATTCTTCTTTGATAAAGTTGATCTATCAGGTTATTCTGTGCCTTTTCTGTCACATTTTTCAACAAAGGGCGTTCTTTGTTCTCGGTTTTGAGCCGTTGCTTTATGATCTCAACATCTGTTTTTACAAATATCACCACCCCATGTTCCTGCATTGTGTACAGATTGTGTTTGTCCTCAACTATACCCCCACCACAAGCCATAACAAAGTTTTCCTGTGCTTTTGAAACATATACAAGACGAGCCGATTCCATTTTTCTGAAAGTTGTTTCTCCCTTATCCGCAAAAATGCCGGCAATGCTATTACCGCAAAAACGTTCAATTTCCATATCAAGGTCTATACACGGCAGTTGAAGTTTACCTGCAATCTTTTTGGCCAACACACTCTTACCTGCAGCCATAAATCCTGTGAGATATATTTTCATCATATCTCAAGTTTCATTTGATCTTCAGTTTTGTTTGTTCCGTTGTCATCTTTTTGCTTTGCTGTATCCGTTTTATCAGGTTCAGTATTATCTTTCGACTCCTCCGGAGGGGTTTTATCCAAAGGGTCGGTGAAATCAACAGATTTCACTTTATAAGTAGTAAGGCGCTTGCCTCTGGCTTTATGACCTTTTATAGTAATGAATTCTTCTGCATCAATCAATTCATCATCCTTGTCCTTATGTTCCCCGCCAAACTGAATTTTCACACGGGGCCAGGCATCATCAGTCAGTGCTATCAGTTTAGAACCTTCTGCTTCATTGATGATATTTTGAACTGTATTGACATCTTCAGGCTGAAAACGTTTAAGGTAATAATATGCCTGCTCACTATCGTAATGGATAGCGGTATAGATTTTCCCCGGATCAAATTTCTCAATGCGTATCAGGTTTGATTCATAATGGTTTGTTAAATCAAAATTGGTCAGTCGGTATTTGCCGTCAGCCAGGAAAACAATAATTTTATCATCACCCGAAAATTCACCAAGGTATTTTCCACGCTCATCCACATTCAGGCGCATGACATCACTATCAAAATAAATTTTTCTACCACCCAGTGTTGACAACCCCTTTTGTTTGATGTTGATCTTATGCACATCATGTTTGGTAAGTATATTTCCTTTGCTCTGTCTGCTTTTAATTACAATTTCCTGAAAATCATATTCGAGAATAAGCTTGCGAAGTTTTGGCCTGGGCTTGAGATATACTTTTATCACTTCAGCTTCACCGTTGGGATTGGCACTGAAATAAACAACCTTTGAATGCTCAGTTCCCTGTGTAAGATCATATACTTTATCCCGGGTAATGCTTTTGACAGGAAAACGCTTAATGTAACTGATGCCTGTTTTTCCATCCCTGTACACGACATTATATATGGTACGTTCATCATTTCGCTTGAACCTGGCTACATGAATTATATTTTTCCCAATAAAGGATTTCTCTGATACTTTTGTCACCACATACTTTCCATCTTTCATGAACACAATGATCTCATCAATATCCGAACATTCACATACATATTCTTCTTTTTTAAGTGATGTGCCAACAAACCCTTCCTTAAAGTCGGCATACAATTTTTGATTGGCAACCACCACTTTCTGTGCCTGAATATTATCAAAATTGCGTATCTCGGTTTTGCGGTCGCGGCCTTCACCGTATTTCTTTTTAATGTTCCGGTAATAGTTGATGGCATAATCAATGAGGTTATCAATGTCATGCTTAACATCTTCCATTTCTTTATTGATGTTGAGGATATTTTCTTCTGCTTTATCAGCATTGTATTTGATGATGCGCTTCATCCTGATTTCCAACAATTTCAGGATGTCATTTTCAGCAATTTTTCTGACAAGGGAAGCCTCTATTTCCTTGCTTCGTTCTTTGATGTGATCAAGTGCTTCTTTTGTTGTTTTGGCTGATTCATAAGTCTTGTCCTTGTATATCCGCTCTTCAATAAACCAACGTTCGAGCGATGCCATATGCAAGGCTTCCAGCAATTCATTATATTTAATCTGTAATTCCTGTTTCAGCAATTGTACAGTATTTTGTACAGAAAGCTGAAGGATTTCACTTACTCCCATAAACCTGGGTCGGTCATCATCAATCACACAGGCATTGGGTGATATGCTTACTTCGCAATTTGAAAATGCATACAGGGCATCAATGGTCTTGTCAGAAGATATGCCTGACGGGGTTTTAATAAGTATCTCAACCTTATCAGAAGTGTTATCATCAATTTTTTTGATTTTTATCTTACCCCTATCATTGGCAGCTATAACAGAATCAATGATAGAACTGGTGGTTTCTCCGTAGGGAATTTCAGTAATTTTCAGTTCTTTGTTGGATAACTTTTCAATTTTTGCCCTTACCCTTACCCTGCTGCCTCTGCGTCCATCATTATATTTGGAAAAATCTGCCATGCCACCACCCTGAAAATCCGGATAAATTTTGATGTCCTGCTTGCCTTTCAGTATATCAATACAGGCATCCAGCAATTCATTGAAATTGTGTGGCAGTATTTTGGATGACAAGCCGACAGCAATTCCTTCAACATCCTGTATCAGCAAAAGAGGAAATTTAACCGGCAGGGTTACTGGCTGCATATTTCTGCCGTCGTAAGAAGGTTTCCAATTGGTTGTTTTGGGATTGAACACGACTTCGAGTGCAAATTTTGTCAGGCGGGCTTCAATATACCGGGGGGCAGCTGCAGTATCGCCTGTCAAAGTGTTGCCCCAGTTTCCCTGAGTATCAATCAACAGGTTTTTCTGACCGATCTGTACAAGCGCATTTCCAATTGAAGCATCTCCGTGGGGATGGTATTTCATGGTATGGCCTATAATGTTGGCCACTTTGTTATATCTTCCATCATCAAGTTCTTTCATGGCATGCAGGATGCGTCGCTGCACAGGTTTCAGACCATCATAAACATGAGGAATAGCCCGTTCCAAAATCACATACGAAGCATAATCAAGAAACCAATCCTGATACATGCCGGTGAGTTTTGTGATCCTCATCCTTTCATCCTGAAGTTCTTCCTGCTTTTTATCTATTTGATCCTTATCCATTTTAATCGGTAATTTCTTCGTAACTTCTTAAGTTTTCCACAATAAAAGTTTGCCTGTCAGGTGAGTTCTTACCCATATAAAACCTAAGCATTTCTTTTATCTGGTCTTGTTTTGTCAATTTTACCTGTTCCAGTTTTAAACCATCAGTAATGAAATATTTAAACTCCCCTGGTGAAATTTCACCCAAGCCTTTGAAGCGTGTTACTTCAGGGTTTCCTTTCAATTTTTTTACAGCTTTGTCTTTTTCTTCTTCGGTGTAGGCATACATTGTGTCTTTTTTGTTTCTTGCACGAAAAAGAGGAGTTTGTAAGATATACAGATTCCCGTTTTTGATCAGATCAGGAAAAAACTGAAGAAAAAAAGTAATCAGCAACAACCGGATATGCATACCGTCCACATCGGCATCAGTGGCAATAATAACATTGCGGTATCTCAAATTTTCAATGCCTTCTTCAATATTCAGTGCTGCCTGCAATAGGTTAAACTCTTCATTTTCATAAACAAGGGCTTTTGTTTTGCCAAAGCTGTTCATTGGTTTCCCTTTGAGAGAAAACACAGCCTGTGTGTTCACATTGCGGGCTTTGGTAATTGAGCCGCTTGCAGAATCACCCTCTGTAATAAAAATTGAGCTTTCCAGCCGTTTTTCATGATTTGTGTTGAGATGAACACGGCAATCCCGCAGTTTTTTATTGTGTAAACTCACCTTTTTTGCTCTTTCTCTGGCCACTTTTTGAATTCCGCTGATGGCTTTCCTTTCCTTTTCATTGCTTTGTATTTTTTTGAGCAGAATTTCACTTGTAGCCGGATTTTTGTGAAGGTAATCATCTAACTGGTGTTTGATAAAATCATTAACATAGGTTCGGATTGTTGGTCCTTTCGGCCCCATGTCTTTACAACCAAGTTTTGTTTTTGTCTGCGATTCGAATACAGGGTCTTCCACTTTCAGGCTAATGGCAGAAACAATAGAGGTGCGAACATCAGAACCTTCAAACCCTTTTTGATAAAAATCTTTTATCGTACGGACCAGGCTTTCTTTGAAAGCAGTCAGGTGGGTGCCTCCTTGCGGGGTATATTGCCCGTTGACAAAGGCATAATATTCTTCTCCGTATTTGGGAGCATGCGTAATGGCTATTTCAATATCCTCTCCAGACAAATGAATAATGGGATACAGCGGGTTTTGATTCATCTTGTGTTCAAGCAAATCACGCAAACCGTGACGGCTGAAAAACCTATCGCCGTTCATCTCTATAGTAAGGCCGGAATTCAGGAATACATAGTTTCGTAATTGTTCAGCAATGTATTCTGTCTGGTATGTATATTGTCCAAAAACCTCGTCATCAGGGTAAAACTCCACCAGGGTACCGTTGCGTTCCTTAGAATTAAAGATATCGGTTTCTTCCTTGAGATATCCTTTTTCAAAAACAACCTGTTTGGTTTGCCCTTCCCTGAATGCTGCAATTTTAAACTCAGCTGAAAGTGCATTGACGGCTTTAATGCCGACACCATTCAGTCCAACGGCTTTTTTAAAAACTTTGGAATCATATTTTGCGCCGGTGTTCATTTTTGAAGCCACATCCACCAGTTTTCCCAGTGGAACACCACGGCCGTAATCACGAACACTAAGCTTGTTTTCATTAAGCTTAACTTCAATTTTCTTACCAAACCCCATGGCAAATTCATCCACAGAATTGTCAATAACTTCTTTGAGTAAAATATATATGCCATCATCATAGGATTCGCCTGTGCCAAGCTTTCCAATATACATGCCTGGACGCTTTCTGATGTGCTCACGCCATTCAAGGGTTGTTATGCTTTCTTCTGTATATCTTGCATTCATAAACAATCATCCAATATTTGCACAAAAATACAGAATAAACAAGTACAATCTTAGCGATGAACGGAAAGGTTATTAACAGTTCAGGGTTAAAATACGAACAACATATCAATTTCTAATCATGATACTGAATATCATGATCTTTGCGTATCATCTCATTTGATTCACTGATTATATTTCCATGCTCATCGTAATCATAATCAGTTTTTGTTTGAATATTGCCGGCAGCATCAGTAAGTACCTCTGTTTTTAACAATCCATCTTCATACTCCCTGGCTATGGCACCGGATTGTACAGAACGTTGCTCCAACAAGCGTCCTTCATTATCATATTTCAGCACATAACTGTCAATTATCTTTCCTTTACGGTTTTTAACAAGCATGGTTTTTATTTCACCTGATTCAGTGTAAGTATATTCACGGATGCGAACAGGTTTTTTCATTTTCTTTTCATATTCTTCCTGAACCAACACCTGCCCATGGTCATCATAATGAAGACTGACAGCCGTTTCAAGCTTTCCCAGGTAATCGTAGGCTGCCTTTTCTATCAATCGGTTTTTTTCATCGTACTTTTGTACAGTGTGTTCTTCAAGCTTTCCGTCTTCATCCAGTTCTTCAATCCGGAGCTCTCTTCTATCATTGTCTCTGATAAATTTCCTGACAGCCTCGTACCCTTCGGCATACTTAATTTTTTCTTTTATCAATTTTCCTTCATCATCGTACTCAAAATCATGTTCTTCAGCAAGTTCTTCTTCCGATGTATAATTTTTTTCATTGACTTTTTTGCCATTATCAAAAACATTCACATTTTTTTCTATCACGTTTCCTTCAGCATCATATTTTATGCTGAGTGTTAACTCGTTTTCATTGTTGTATTCAAGGTATTCTGATGTGAATGAAGTTCCGTCAATGTCAGTCTGAACGGTCTTTATGCTTTTAATTTTCTTCATAATCGGTATTTTTGCGTTAAAATTTGCATAAAATTATTAAAGAAAACAGAAAAACAGTAACATTGTGCCAAATTTGCCACCGGAAATTTTGTTTCTATGGAAAGACACTATT
Source organism: uncultured Bacteroidales bacterium (assembly GCA_964615585.1). Classification (GTDB taxonomy): domain Bacteria; phylum Bacteroidota; class Bacteroidia; order Bacteroidales; family ML635J-15; genus JAQIBY01. The sequence continues at coordinate 13,870 of CAZTNS010000063.1, forward strand.
TGTTCATAGTAAATCCCAATGCGGGAAACAGCAAAGTCGGCAAGGATTGGATACGCATAGAAAAAATCCTTCAAAAACGTGCTGTAAAATACAAAGCCATGTTAACCACACAGGCTGGTCATGCATCGGAAATTATTTCCGAGGAATTACAAATGGGTTACAAAACCATTGTTGTGGTTGGGGGAGATGGTACATTAAATGAAGTTGTAAACGGGATTTTTCATCAAAACCTTGTTCCTCCTGAACAAATAAAACTTGGCATCATTCCTGTTGGAACAGGTAATGACTGGGCACGATACTATAATCTTCCCCGAAAATACAATAAAGCCCTGGACAGAATTTTCAACCTTACAACACACTTTCAGGATGTCGGCCGATTAAGATATGCTTACAACGGGAAAGAAACCATCAGCTATTTTGTCAATATATCGGGCTTTGGCTTTGATGCCGTTGTAGTAAATTCCACCAATGAAATGCAGGAACGGGGGAACAGGGCTTCTATAACCTACCTTTTCAGCCTGTTAAGATGTTTATTCTCATATAAGGCTGAAGAAATCTCCCTGGTCATCAAAGACAAACATATCCGGCAGAAAATCTTCAGTCTGAGCATAGGGAACGGAAAATACAGTGGCGGAGGCATGCGTCAGACACCGGATGCAATAATCAACGACGGCATATTTGATGTGACTTTATATGATGATATGCCGGTGTGGAAAATTATATTCAACCTACACAAACTATACAATGGTAAAATAAAAAGCCTGAACACAGTAAAAACATTCCGTACATCAAAACTAATGGTATATAATAACAACAAACCGTTGCTGGCAGAAATTGACGGGGAACTAATAAAAGGCACACAATTTGAAATTGAAAACCTGCCTTCTGCATTGCAGGTTATGGTTTGATCCTTTACTTATTTCATTATTTTGTCATAAAAACCATTATCTTCGCCTAAAAGTGCAATGTTATGCATGTATCAATTGTTTATGATGGTGTTATCCCTGCAAAAACTTACGGTGGAACTGCGCGGGATATATGGTACCTTGGAAAGGAACTTCATAACCGAGGACATAAGCTTACATATTTGGTTGCTCCCGGTTCATATTGCCCCTTTGCCGATATCATTCATGTTCATAAAAACGACTTTATCAATGAGAAAATTCCAAAATCAACGGATATCATCAACAGCCATCAAAATATTGACGAAAATCTTGATAAACCTGTTTTATTTTCCATTCACGGCAATACCAACAATCCCGAAAAAACATTTCCATTAAACTCGGTTTTTGTGTCCCGTAATCATGCCAACAGGTTTGGTTCAGATGCTTTTGTTTATAATGGTATGGACTGGGATCAATATCCAAAACCGGATTTGTCTCTGAAACGCTCGGGATATCATTTTCTGGGAAAAGCTGCATGGAAGGTAAAAAATCTGAAAGCGGCAATGGCCATTGCCCGCAGAAATAAAACAATGCTTCAGGTGCTTGGCGGATATCGTTTTAATTTTAAAATGGGGATGCGTTTTACTTTTGATCCACGCATTCGATTTCATGGCATGGTGGGTGATGAACAAAAAGGCCGGATCATGAACAAGTCAGAAGCATTGCTCTTCCCTGTGCTTTGGCATGAACCAATGGGCCTTGCCGTGATAGAAAGTTTGTATTACGGTTGTCCTGTTTTTGCTACGCCATACGGATCGTTGCCAGAGCTTATCGGTAAGGATGTTGGCTTTTTGTCTGCTTCCCTGATGGAACTGACACATGCTGCGGCAAATGCCTCTGCTTATGATTCCCGGAAATGTTATGAATATGCCCGGGATACTTTCAACGCTTCTCGTATGACTGATAAATACCTCATGTATTTTGAAAAAGTACTAAACGGGGAAACCGTCAATGATAAAAAACCACAGTTGCAACAAAAGCAAGAGAAAAAGTACCTGGACTTTCACTGGTAATAAACTTTTAATTTCCACTTTGTTATGAATGTTTATAGATGGGAATTTCTGAACCAGTGATGACACTATAGGGTCATCTCAAGGAATACAGAAAAACACCCTTTAACAAGGAATTACGCCCGGCTATAGCCTCTCGTGATCCCGGTGATAGTTTCTATCTAATGGGATTACGCTCAGCTATCGCATCGCGTGATCCCGTAGAGGGGGATAGTCAAGCCCAAAAAGCCGGCTCCACTTTGTTTCGCCGGTGTTTTTTATTTTCCCGCATCCTGACAAAAACAAGTTTTTGCGGATGAGGGAAAAGGTATTATTCTTCACCTTAAAACTTTCACTCCTACTGGAATTACGCCCGGCTATAGCCTCTCGTGATCCCGGTGATAGTTTCTATCTAATGGGATTACGCTCAGCTATCGCATCGCGTGATCCCGTAGAGGGGGATAGTCAAGCCCAAAAAGCCGGCTCCACTTTGTTTCGCCGGTGTTTTTTATTTTCCCGCATCCTGACAAAAACAAGTTTTTGCGGATGAGGGAAAAGGTATTATTCTTCACCTTAAAACTTTCACTCCTACTGGAATTACGCCCGGCTATAGCCTCTCGTGATCCCGGTGATAGTTTCTATCTAATGGGATTACGCTCAGCTATCGCATCGCGTGATCCCGTAGAGGGGGATAGTCAAGCCCAAAAAGCCGGCTCCACTTTGTTTCGCCGGTGTTTTTTATTTTCCCGCATCCTGACAAAAACAAGTTTTTGCGGATGAGGGAAAAGGTATTATTCTTCACCTTAAAACTTTCACTCCTACTGGAATTACGCCCGGCTATAGCCTCTCGTGATCCCG
>CAZTNS010000064.1:0-16555 GCA_964615585.1 uncultured Bacteroidales bacterium
ATATTAAATTGTTTATCAACAAATTATGTTTTCTGTGAAACTTCAGTAATTTATTAGATCAGAGCGCATTTTATTCGAAATAAATTTCATCTGCAAACACCCATGATTTATTGCCGGCTCCGGGATGCCAATCGGGAATGGTTCCGGGGTATTTGGCTTTTATTTTCAGGTACCTGACTTTTCTGTCGTCCGTTTTGGTTTCAAAGCCTTCCACAAACCGGCCATAGTCACTGGAATCTGTCTTGGGCTTAAGCGCAGCCAGTGAATAAAAGCGTTTTGAATTGCCTGCCACCAAAAACTCAACCTCTTCAGGCATCCATATCCAGCTTTTGATGTCCTGCAAAAACCTAATGCCTGCCACTGACAAGGTTTTCTCATTGCCCAAGTCAACCACCGCTTCAAAATCCTGCCCCTGGTACCCCTGCCACGGCCCTGTTCTGAAATCTTTTCCTCCCCGGATACCATCTATCAGTGCATAATCGCCTCCGGCCGGATATTGGGTGCTGTATTTTGCATGTAAGCTAAGTGAAACATCCGGGTCTAACTTTGAAAACCTGGCCGTTACCACTCCTGATTTATTATTTTCAGAGCAGGCTATGGCTTTCATTTCACATGATTCTGACACGTAAAAATCCCCTGTAAACAGGTTGGATTCCCTGTCCGGAATGCTGCCATCGGTAGTATAAAATATGTTTATACCATTTTTCTGTGCAGATGACATACTGATTTTTACTGAGTCGAAAAACACCTGTTTTTCCGATGAAATCACAGGGCAAATCACGATAGGTTCTCCTTTGATTTCAGCATGGAAAATGGCTTCATCGCTGCTGCCGAATTCTTTATTCGGCTTTGCTCCCATGACAAAATGCAATTCCCCGCCGTTCATAATGTTTTCATGCCGAATATAAGTTTTGTTATATGCCTCATCGTTGAGTGTTGCGGATTGGATATATACATTTTCTGATGACAGATTTTCGGCGGTAATGGAGAATGTGTTGTTGTTCTCAAGCTGTATGATGCAGGTGTCGAATAAAGGGCTGCCAAAATCGTAAATACCGTTTGCAGGGTTAACGGGATAAAATCCCATGGCAGACATCACAAACCACGCTGACATTTGGCCGCAGTCCTCATTTCCAATGTAGCCATCCGGCATGGTGGTATAAAAATCATTCATGATCTGTTTTACGAGTTTTTGTGTTTTCCAGGGTTTTCCGCAATAGTTATACAAATAAGCGATGTGATGGCTGGGTTCATTTCCGTGGGCATACTGACCAATGAGGCCTGTGATATCTACCTGTTGGCGCCCCGTGGTGTTTTCGCCTGCCTTAAACAGTTTATCAAGCATCAGGTTAAGTGAATCTTTACCTCCCATAAGGCTTATCCATGTATCAATATCGTGCGGAACGTAAAAACTGTATTGCCATGCGTTTGCTTCGGTATAATTAAAGTCCACTTCGGCAGGATCAAAATCCGGCTTCCAACCGCCGTTGAAGCGTGGCTGCATGAGTTTAGTTTCCGGATTAAAATGGTTTTTATACTGCTGGGCGCGGGCAATGTACTCCCTGTACACGTCATTGTTTCCTGCTTTTTTCGCCATCATGGCAATACACCAGTCGTCATAAGCATATTCAAGGGCTTTGGATACCGATTCATGTTCATCTTCAATGCCGATATACCCTTTGTTCCTCCATGCAGGCAACCCGAGGTGCGGCAGGGTAGCGGAATGTTGCATGGCTTCAAGCGCCATATCCTCATTACCGGAGATAATATCCTTTTTATATGCATCGTATATAACGGGAACGGCATGATATCCGATCATGCAACCGGTATAATTTCCCGCCAGTTCCCAGACCGGTAATTTTCCACCTTCCTTGTAATGCTGCAACATGGTGCGGACAAAATCTTTTGTTCTTTCTGTCTGTGTGATGGTAAACAATGGATGCACAGCGCGATAAGTATCCCAAAGCGAAAAAACGGTGTATTGTGTATGCGCACCGGAGTGATGATTTTTTTTATCGGTTCCCCGGTAGTATCCATCATAATCGCTGAACACGTCAGGGCTTAAAAAGGCGTGATACAAGGCGGAATAAAACTTTACTATATTTGACCTGTTGACGCCCCGGACAAGAATTGTACTTAATTCATCGTTCCATTGATCTTTGGCCAATGCCAGCGCTGAATCAAAATCCAGTTTTTCAGTTTCTTTTTCAAGGTTTTCTTTCGCGCTTTCAACACTGACAGCAGAAATACCTACCTTTACATACAGGGTTTGTTCTTTTATTGTATCAAATCCTATGGCTGCCCTGACTTTTTTTCCCAACACATCATAAGTGTTGGTTTCTTCCAGATCGTCCCCTTTTACCTGGTACGACCTTATGGGGGCTGAAAACCGGGCATAAAAATAGATACACTGGTCTTTTGCCCATGATTTTGATCGCCGCATGCCTGCAATATCCGTGTCGTTTACTTTTTTTAAGGCGGCTTTAATCACCGGATCACGATGAACGAGGTCAATCATGATAAACATTGAATCTGCGTTGCTGTAGTGATATTTATGAAAGGCGGTTCGTTCAGTGCATGTAAATTCTGCAAACACATCCGGTTCATTGAGATGCACGGCATAATACCCCGGGGATGCAATTTCGGATGATTTATCAAAGCTGCTTGCATAACCCATGCTGCTGCTGTCAGAAACGCCATTATGAAATACCGGCTTCCCGTTAACCGGCATGAATAAGACATCGCAGTAATCAGCAACGCCGGTTCCCGACAAGTGAGTATGAGAAAAGCCATATATTACCGTATCGGAATAATGGTATCCACTGCAACCATCCCAACCAGACAACCGTGTATCAGGGCTGATTTGTACCATACCAAAAGGAAGGCTTGCGCCGGGGTAAGTATGTCCATGGCCACCGGTTCCGATAAAGGGATCAACAAAAATACTGAGGTTTTCTGCAACTTTTTTGTGCTTAAAGGGAATAAAAACAAGCACAGCCACAATGGCTGCAATAAAAATCACAGTAAAAAAAAACGGAAACGTAAGACGATGTTTCATATGTTTATACTTTATTTTCAACGGTCATAGCCTGTCCCGATGACCTGTCGGGTCGGAACCTCCATTTATGTCACAGCCGATGTTCAATCACAATCCAGCTAATAATCATCGGCATATGTATCAAAGTTTTTCTCATGGAGATTTCATTATGGTAATTTTAGCGTCAAAACTAATAAAAATTCCTGGAAATTGTCACACAAATCAGGCACTGATCGCCAAACAAATGATCACTCATCAGTGATAAACTGTCTTTAAAATATCGTAAGATTTTATCATTCCGAAATTTGGAATATGACGGTTAAAATAGCTCAATACCGCTTCCATACACATTCTCCTGTCCAGATTAGAAACGCCTTTTTCGGGAATTTCATCAACGGAACAGTTCATAAAACGGTACAGAATCCGACTTTCTTTTTCGGTAAGGCATGATGAGCTAATGCAAGCATCACCAACAAATAGGCCGGCATCCATATCAAGATACTTGTTGTTGTGGTCCCATTTGTTCCCTGGTTCAAAACCCAGGTATTTCATAAGGTGGGTTAGAAAATACAGATGAAAATTAATGGCTGCTTTATTAATATTGTCAAAAATCAGGACTGCATGCCATATATACTGGAATAGATCACTGTCCGGTTCCATTTCCCTGATACAACGTTGTAAAACATCTGCCATAAAGATTCCGATATTCTGTTTGTGGTAATCCATGGCTATATTGTTGGTATGTTCATCAATGTTTACATCAACAAGTTGCTGGATATTTCTATTTTCTTTGTATGATATTTCTATGTTCAGCAAATAGAGTGCCTGAAAATACCCGGCTTTTCCATTGGAATGTTTGCTCTTGCATTTGTTAATCATCAGAGGGACTTTGCCAAGATCAGGGGTAAGCACATTTGTAATGATGCGGGAGTCTGAATATTTGAGGGAATTCAGTACAATGGCTTTTGTTTTGACAAGCATATATGATCAATTGATAAAAAGAATTTTAGAGGCATCGGATTTTGATCCGTCTTCGTTAGCAGAAAAGACCAGATAAACCCCGGTATGCACCTTCTTTCCATTCAGGTCGGTTCCTTCCCAAATTGCCTGTCCGCCTTCGGAGCGGGTTTCATAAACAAGGTTGCCAGCCACATCAGTGATTTTGACAATAGATCCGGCAACAAGCCCGTATATGGTAATAGGTCCGTTATAATCCGGCCTGACGGGATTTGGAAAAGCGTACACATTTTCAAAGTTTTCTTTTGGTTCAATGGCTTCACCACGATATGATATTACCCCTTTGTTTGTCACTATAAAAACCTCGCCTGTTTCAGGGACAATATCCATACTAACAATGTTATCAGAAAACAAGGGGCTGTTACTGCTATTAAAATTGTGAATTTGTGTTATCCCGTCAGATGAAGTTTTAAAAATCCCTCCACCTTCCGTTCCAAACCACTTTTTATTTGCGCCGTCAACAGACACGGTAGTTACCGTTTGAGAACCAAGAAGGATGTCTGCATTATCAGTATCATCATTTCTTGGGATAAGAACTTGTGAAGCTACAGCTGTTCCTTCAAACACATCTTCAGGATTATAGTAAACAACAACGCCTTTGCTTGTTCCAAGCCAGATAGCACCGTTTTTATCTTGAGCGATATCATGTACATCATTGGAAATAATCTGTCCGTATTCATCAGTGACATTGAGTTTTTTTGTTCTGTCGTCACTCATATCTCCCGGAGTTCCATTGTCATCAAAGACAAAAAGGCCATTTCCTTTGCCCAGGATCATCCACTTATGATCATTTTCAGTAACAATAATTTTCCCCAGGTTGGGGGCATTGATTTGATTGTTGTAATTGAGTCCTGTCCACTCTCCGTCAGGGCTTCTAACATGTACAGGCACAGATCCTCCGGAATTAACAACCCACAGGTTTTGATCATCATCAAAAGCAAGACCTCCGATGCGTATATACCCGACATTGGGGATTTGTGTCAGGCTGGAATTTTCATCAGTGTAATGCTGAATTAATTCTCCATTATTCAACTCCAGTAATCCTTTTCCCCACAATCCGACAAATGCCTGACTGGTTTTTTGGGGATTTATCGCAACCACAACAGGGTCACGCAAATCTTCAAGTATTTCGTTCTGATCCTCGGTCAGATGATGCCATGTTTCTTCTTTGAACATGTTAATTTCAACATGTTTGTATCTGCCTCCCCATGCTTTAGTGCGGCTACCTCCAACAGTATAAACAACAGATCCTTCAGCATCCACATTAAATCCATCTGCAGAAACAGGGCCGTTTATGGAGATGAGCTGATGTTTCCATGTTCCTTCCTGCAAACATAGACCTTCACTTCGATCAGCAATTATCAATTCATGCTCATCCTCCTTCCCCGGGAGAAAATGTATAGGTTGTGGAGGCGGATTTTCCGTTCCATACACTGTATATTGATATATATCCCGCTCAATTTCAAAATCATTGTTATAAAACACCAACTTATAGTTTCTGTTGAGGATTAAATTTTGGCCATCATTGGTGATATAATTGCATGATCTGGACAAGCTGTCAGGGAAATAGCTCCATGATTCATCATCATAGATATACAACCGGTCAGCATTATAGGCATCAGGTTCGTGTCTGTTAACTATCAGCTTCCCGTTATAATATTCCATTGTATTAAACTCTTGGCCTTTGAGATGAAAGAAAGGATCTCCCATGGGCAAATCAGTGATGACATCCCAATTGTTATAATCTGCCAGATTATCATTATAATAATCCCCCCTGTAAATCCCGTCTTTAGCAGCAGCATATAGATACTGTCCGTCAAATTCAGTTTGAAAAACCTGCAGGTACCCACCAAGATTACCAATATAATAAGTGTATTTAATCTCTTTGCGTTCCATGTCCACCACAACAATCCCAAAACCGGTGGACAATATAGCATAATCATCAACAAACAGAATATGGTTAATGGTTTTTATGGCCGGGATGTTTTTCCGCTTTATATCAGACAAATTTGTGATGGTTCTGTTGTGTAAGAAATCAATATTGCCATTATTATAACCTATGATCAGCATATCATAATCGTCGTTGTATGCCATGTATCCAATACCGATGTCTGATAACGCAGTAATTTTATTCAGTTTTTCAATCTCACCATTGTTTTTTTTATAAGAAAAAATAGCTTCCCCTGTTGCAAAAAATATCATTTCATTGCTTTCGGCCACACATTTTCCGCTTGTATAAGGCAGATGTCCTCGCCACTGTCCAACGCCTACCTGAGAAAAAGTAATCTGAAATAGAATCAGCAACCAACTGGTAACAATTATCTGACGAAATGATCTCATTTTCAAGAATTTTGTCCGGAAAAAGATCATTTCCCCGGGCATATAATTAACAGTACAACAAATAAAACAGTTTTTTTTCTTTTTTATTATTAGAAACCCCTTTAAAAAAATCAGAGTTTCATTTGGTTTAAAAAATTTGCCATTTTTTTTATTGCTCTTGCTCTGTGACTGATTTGATTTTTTTCATTTTCACTCATCCCGGCAAACGAACATTGATGACCATCAGGGATAAAAACCGGATCGTAACCAAAACCGCCGGTGCCGGACGGGTGTTTACCAATTTTGCCTTCAACAATGCCTTCAAAAAAATAAGGTTTACCCTGTAATATAAGACAAATCACTGTACGAAAACGGGCTTTTCGGTTGGTAACACCATGCAAGCTGCGCATTAATTTTTTTAGATTTTCAGAACTGTTTTGTGCCGGTCCTGCATAGCGGGCAGACCGTACACCCGGCATCATATCAAGCGCAAACACTTCCAGGCCTGTATCATCGGCAAAGCAGGCCTGATGTAATTGATCAAAAACAAAAGCGGCTTTTATCTGCGCGTTGCCTTCAAGGGTGGTTGATGTTTCTTTTATATCCTGTTCAATGCCTGCATCATGTAAACTCAATATGTTGTATTTTTCATTTACAATCTCTTTTACTTCAATTAATTTATGTGGATTGTTGGAAGCAAAAATCAGGTTCATTGTGTTCTGAAATCAATGTTAGAAACAACTTGGCGTACAATGGTTGGGAAATAATCTTTGACGGCGATTTCCGGGTCATTAAGATCAAAAGGGATTGTGACTGATGAAAAACCACCATGCAATAAACTGCCATCTTTACTGTAGAGGCTGTAATGGAGTTTTATCATACGGGCAGCTTCGTCATTTCCTGTTAAATACGGGTTTCCATACATGCCTTTTATTTCCAGCTGATTAACAAATAAAATCTGATCCAGGTCTCTCCTTTCGGCAATATCCGGAATAAAATCAGGGTTACTGAAGTTTACATGCAGGTACTTGTCATCAGTCCGGTAATGTCTGCCTCTTATCTCACCACCATCTTTCCGTGTTTTTACGACAGTATCTTTATATTGTTTTTCCCGCCATTGTCTGCGTAATTTACCGAGGATTCTTTTTTCATCATTCTCTGTTTCTTGTTTATCCGGCATGGCCCTGCGCATTTCGTATGATACAGTTGTATAAAGCCCCAACAGATCATTCCTTGCTTCTGTGGTGTATGACTGATTCAGATCAATTGCTTCGCATGAATCCACCATGGCCAGTTGAAGCCGTCTGTTAATATTGTTACGAAGATAATCACGTAACTCATCATACGCCATTCCGCTGCTTTTCACCCACATTTCACTGGCATCATTGTGGTAAATAGAAGGATCAAAAGGCAGAATCATGATGCGCTGGTCGTAATCATCCGGGAAAAAATGTGAATCATCCTGGGCATGCAAGTAAACAGCGCAAAAAGTGAATGTCATTAAAACCAATATGTGATTGATGTGTTTCATCATATAATGATTGATTTTTTAGGTACGATGTAATATCCACCTATCTGGTTATTATATCGTTGTGTATGTGTATGCAAACACATGGAGGTTTCATCAAAATAAATTAATAATATCGTTTCCAATAATCAAAATCATAAGCCCAAGTACAATTATCAGGCCAATAAGTTGCACTATCTCCATGAATCTATCGGGCAATTTACGTCCAATGATCATTTCGATGAGTGTGAACAACACGTGTCCCCCATCCAATGCGGGAATAGGAAGAATATTCACAAAAGCCAATACCATGGAAATGATTCCGGTTAACATCCAAAATCTGCCCCAATCCCACGTTCCCCCAAATGTTTTGGCAATACCGATGGGCCCTTGCAAACTGTCACGGGCTTTTTCTTCTCCTGAAAACACTTTGCCAAGTCCTTTTGCATTTGCTTTCAAAGATTCAAAGGCATCTTTCCAGCCATATTTCATGGCGGTAAAAAAGGTATATTCGGTTGTCGGATATTTGCTTTTTAACTGTATACCGATCATTCCTGAACTATCAACAGGGATGGAGAGTGTTACGGGGGTTCCCAGGCGATTTACTTTCATTTCCAATGTATCACCCCGGTGCTTTAGCAGGGCTTCAATAAACTCTCCTTTCAGGTTGACAGGCTGTGAATTAATGCTGATAATATCGTCGGTTTCTTTTAAACCTGCTTCATAAGCATTATGCCCTTCAGGAATATCTTCAATTTCAAGGGGATAATTCTGATAGGAAAGCAACATACTTTCCGATTTCATAACATAACGGTACAGTGTATCCGGCAGGGGGATGGTCATTGGGTTACCATTGCGATTAATTCTTACTTTATTACCAAGGTATAGCCGGGTGGAAATAACATCAGTTATCCGGTTCACTTTTTTCCCGTCAATAGAAATGATTTTGTCTCCGTTTTGAAGTCCGATTTTTTCAGCGTATTCATAAGCATAAATGCCGTCATCCACATCATCAAGATCAATGTAGGCTTCACTAAAGGCCATGAGTGAAAAGGTAAAAATCAGCACCCCGACAATGACATTCATAACCACGCCTGCCACCATCACAATAAGCCTTTGCCATGCCGGTTTTGATCTGAATTCCCATGGTTGCGGAGGTTTTTTCATTTGTTCTTTATCCATGGATTCATCAATCATCCCTGAAATTTTAACATACCCTCCAAGTGGGAGCATTCCGATGCCGTATTCTGTATCATTGATTTTTTTACTGTAAATTTTACCTGGCCAGTCGAAAAATATAAAAAATTTATCCACCTTAATATTAAATGCCCTTGCTGCTAAAAAGTGTCCCAACTCGTGTACAAACACCAAAATAGATAAAGCAAGCAAAAGCTGTGCTGTCATCACTAATCCGCTCATAATTCAAATTTCTTTAGTAATTTATTTGCTTGTTTTCTGGCTCTCCTGTCAGAAGCCATGTAATCTTCAATGCCTTCAGGATGCTGAACAGACAAGACATTCAGGCATTCTTTATTGATTTCAGCAATATGGTTGAACCCAATTCTATGTTTAAGAAAAGCCTCAACAGCTATTTCATTTGCAGCATTAAGTGTGCAGGGAGCATTTCCGCCACTTTTCAATGCTTCAAAAGCCAAATTAAGGTTGGGGAAATTCACCATATCCGGTTTTTCAAAATGCAAGCTTCCAATTTCAGTAAGATCAATCGGTTCAACATGAGTTTGAATTCTGTCAGGCCAAGAGAGTGCATATTGGATAGGAATTCTCATGTTGTTATTTCCCAGCTGTGCTTTTATAGAACCATCTATAAATTCCACCATGCTGTGGATAATGGAAGACGGGTGTACAATGACTTCAATTTTTTCAGGTGGCAGGGAAAATAACCAGTGAGCCTCAATAACTTCAAGTCCTTTGTTCATCATGGTAGCAGAATCAATACTGATTTTTTTTCCCATGTTCCATGTTGGATGTTTCAAGGCATCTTCTGGTAACACATGATTCAATTCACCATGACTTTTTCCTCTGAACGGGCCTCCTGATGCTGTTAATAAAAGCTTTTTCACTTTGTTTGCCGGTTCTCCGCTAAGGCACTGAAAAATAGCAGAATGTTCAGAATCCACCGGGATAACAGCAGCTCTGTGTTGTTTTATTTTTTTCACAATCAATTCTCCTGCCAAGACAAGTGTTTCTTTGTTTGCCAGAGCGATTGTTTTTCCTGCTTCAATGGCTTTCAACACAGGGACAAGGCCACTAACTCCTACCATGGCTGCCAGCACAATATCAACAGAGGAAATCTTCACAACATCTTCAACAGACTCTTCTCCGGCGAACACTTTTATATCTTTACCAGAAAGCGCCTTTGAAACTTCTGCATATTTTTTCTTATTGGCAATAATTACCATGTTGGGTTCAAATTCTTTTGCCTGGGAAACAAGTAACCCGGAATTGTTCCCTGCAACCAAAACCTCAGCACAGAATTTATCTTTGTGATTTCTGATCACATCAAGCGCCTGCCTCCCTATAGATCCTGTTGATCCCAGGACCGCGATATGTTTAATGGGTGTGTTCATTCGAAATCAATATAATTTTCTGGATTTAAAGGTTCTCCATTATGCCATAATTCAAAGTGCAGGTGCGGACCATAACTTACTTCGCCGGTGTTGCCGTAAATCCCAATGCTTTCTCCGGCCTCTACAAATGTTCCTGTTTTAACAAGCAATTTTTTCAGGTGCCTGTAAGTACTAATAAAGTTGTTTTTGTGTTGAATCTGAATTGTATAACCGGTTTCCATGGTCCAGTTGGCAGAAATAACTGTGCCGGCAAGTGTTGCATGCACAACTTCATCATCGGGGGTTACAATATCGGTACCATAATGATCTCCAACAGGATCAAAACTATTTGTAACCAGTCCTCTAACCGGCGGAAAGAAAACAACGTCAGATTTTGGTTGTAAAGATGTAAAACCTGCCTCCGCCAATTTCTTTTCTATCTTATAAAACTGTTCATCAGGTAATTCATCGGGCACATGTTTATTTTCACTTGTATCACCCCATTCTTCACTGATTTCCAGTTTAGCATTAAATAGTTCATCTCCAAGCATAACCTGTTTCAGATTTCTCAAATACTGGCTTCTGAGCTCAATTACTTTTGCGAGGCTGTCTAATCTTATGGCATTTTTTGCACCGGCTTCTCTTGTTTCCTTATCTGGATAACCCGGAATAGTTTCTTTTATGGGGGTAAAAACCATGACAGCCACGGTAATAGCAATGATCAAAACAACCATGCATGTCAAAAAGGCAATGAATCCAAAACGGTTAAAAGTAAACCTTTTTTTTTGTTCAAAACTTCCGTGAGTAAGGAGAACCAGACGAAACCTTCTCCCTAACCAAAGCCTTATGTTTTTCAAATTTGCCATATTCTGCCTTTAACATACACTACGCAAAGATACCTATTTTGATGTATAGTAAGTAATTGAGAGATGTTATTATTTTAGATTCTGGCCAAAGCCTGATTGAGGTCTTCAATAATATCATCAACATCTTCTATACCAACTGAAAACCTAACCAGACCAGGTGTAATTCCGGATTTCAATCTGTTTTCTTCAGAAAGTCCGGCATGTGTCATGGAGGCTGGATGCTGTATCAGAGATTCAACACCACCAAGAGAAACGGCCAGCAAAGCCAGCTCGACACTATTCATTAATGTCTTTCCGGCTTCAATGCCCCCTTTAAGTTCAAAGCACAACATGCTGCCAAAATCTTTCATCTGTTTTGCTGCCAAATCGTATTGGGAATGCGTTTTCAGTCCCGGATAATTTACCCATTTAATTTTTGGATGTTGGTCGAGACATTCTGCTACTTTTTTGGCATTATCAGTGGCTTTCTGTACGCGTAACGCCAGAGTTTTAACACCACGATAAACCATATATGCCTGATGCGGATCCATATTGCCACCCATGTAGCGCATAATTTTTTTCATCTTATTTAACATACCCTCATCCCTTGTTATCAGGGCTCCTCCTACAACATCAGCATGACCGTTTATAAACTTGGTAAGGGAATGTAAAACGACATCTGCTCCCAAATCCAAGGGTTTTTGTAAATAAGGGCTGCTGAAAGTATTGTCAACCACAACAAGGATGTTGTGCTTGTGTGCTATTTTTGAAATTTTGTTAATATCTGAAAGCGTCATGGTTGGATTGGCCGGTGTTTCCAGATAAATCAGCTTTGTATTATCCCTGATGGCATTCTCAACAGCAACAGGGTCACTGGTGTCCATATAAGAAGATTCTATACCAAAATTTGAATATATGTCTTCCATTAGTAATCTACTTGGACCATAAACGGCATGGGTGCTGATCATGTGATCTCCCTGTTTTAAGAATGCCGCATAAACTGCAGATACTGCGGCCATTCCACTTGATAAAGCAATTCCTCCAATACCGTTTTCAAGATCGGCAAGTTTATTCTCAAGGGCTTCAATTGTTGGGTTTGAGAGGCGGGTATAAATATGACCTTTTTCTTCACCTGTAAATAAACGCGCCCCCTGATCGGCATTTTTAAATGCAAATGTAGATGTTTGATAAATCGGCACAACCGCTGATCCGTATTGATCCTCAAAATCACCAGCATGAATTAGTTTGGTGCTAAAACCTTTGTTTTTTGTGTTCATAATTACTCATTTAAATTTATAAAATTTAAGCTGTGAATGAAGTGTTTTATAACCATTATGACCGATTGTTTAATACTCCATTATATGGCTTTTTATCAAGTAAAAAAGGAGAGTTGCCTCTCCTGAATATTTATTGTCAAGAAACCCGGAAAAACGTGGAGTATAGCGGGTTCGAACCGCTGACCTCGTGACTGCCAGTCACGCGCTCTAGCCAACTGAGCTAATACCCCTTAAAATTATCAATGATTGATGAGCAACTTTTGACTTGCTATGATCATTCCCTTTTTGTTGAGAGCATTAATGAGATACCAACCACTTGGCAAATCACCGGTTGCAAAAGTACAAATCTTGGAGTTTACAGCGAATTTTTTTACAGTTTTTCCACTTTCATCGGAAATAAGCAAAAACTCAATCTCATTGTGCAAATCTCCTGTATTCAAATTAACCCTGTCAGATGCCGGATTGGGATATACATTCAATGACATCAATGTAGAATTACTAACCCCGGCATCTTCGGAATAATGAAAATTCACATTATGAACAGTATCATGTGCGGCATCAGTTTCAAACTGCACAAACGGATAGGAAAATGAAGGCTTCCATAGATTAACATTGTGTGTCGTATCAATAATGGGTAAATCCATGGGTAACTGATCACCTACTCCAGGCACATCGCCCAGGGGAACCCATATTCCGTAATCAATGGACCTTACAAATATATCAATAACCTGAACCTGACGCATGTTTTCCCGTAAACAGCTGTAAGTACCACCAACCGCATAAGGGATGCTTTCAACGGTGACCTGACATTCCCCACTGACTTCTGTATCAATATCCACAGACAATGTGATCTTTAATGAATCAAACATGTCTGCAAAATCATCGTAATAATCCGGAGGAAGGACGTGTTGAAGGTCTTCCACCGGCATTTTTCTTTCACTTTCGGTATTATCATTAAATGCAGTCTGTGTGTCGGTAGGGAATTCCATCAGTTGCAGTGTTGAATCCAGTTGCATCGGGAGATTCATGCCCATTTGAAAAATATCCCCGGCAAATCCAACAGCCGAGGCATTCTGATCTGTTTTTACAATGAATATTTCAGTGTTTCCCTCTACCATCAAATGTGTGGCGTTTGGATAATTGCCAGCGGTATCATAAGCTTGCGGTTCATGATAAAAAATGGTATCCAACGTATAATCCACAAAAGACGATACCGAGTCAATCACGTAATCACTTCCGTCCATGAAATTGCTTAAAAAAGCAGGATCATCACCAGGATTATTAAAATAATTTACCAATGGGAAGTTATCCCCAGCTTCAGGATAATGTTCAGAATCAAATTCAACCTGAGCCGATACACTGATTATCAAACAGCTACTTAATAATACCAATATCCATTTCATAATTTAAAATGTTGTTTGTGGGGTTATAGTAATGGTTTCTTCGTATGTTTTTTCATCTTCAAGAATTATCACGCCAATGCCCCTTAATGTGGGACTATTGTAGCTCCCGTATTTGGTGACCTCAACCCTGTAAATAGATTCATACAAAAACTCCTTTCTGACTTTCCCATCATCATCGGTATAGGAGGTATCCGCAATTTCCTTAACACCCGAGGTAAGATAAACGCGTGTGGCAGTAGAGTCTGAATCAGAAGCACGTATAACGACCATGGCTTCTTCCACACCCTCTCCATCTTCATTGATGACATGTATGAGGGCTTTGGGGGGGGCAGTTTCCTTACAACTACCAAATACACAAATCATAAAGCCTGCTAAAACCAAAACATGTAAAATCTTTAGATATTGTTTCATGGTGAATAAAATTGGTTAAATTTGTAAAATACAATATTAGAAAATATTTTTTAAAAGTTCAAGAAATTATTATAATGAAAAAATATTTTGTTTTTATAGCTGCTATCCTTCTGATATCATCATGTTCCATATTCAGATTGTCGGGGCCGGTAGAAAAAAAAGTTTTAATCACAACAAGCAAAGGTGATGTTGTTGTCAAACTTTATAACGAAACCCCAAAACATCGTGATAATTTTTTATACCTGGCAGACTCCACTTTTTATGACAGTTTATTGTTTCATCGCGTGATTGAAGATTTTATAATCCAGGCAGGCGATCCTGAATCAAAAGGAGCCCCACGCAACAAAAGGCTGGGCAACGGGGGGCCTGGATATACAATAGAATCAGAAATTGTTGACGGGCTTTACCATAAACGCGGAGCACTTGCAGCAGCCCGCAAATCCGATGAAGACAATCCTGAAAAACGCTCATCCGGCTCTCAGTTTTATATTGTTGTTGGAAAAAAATGGGCTGATCAGGAGCTTGATCTGCTAATCAAACGTAAAAATGTACCGGTATATCAAGAATACATGAAAAAATACCTGGAAGAAAACAATAACATGGAACTTTGGAACAAAATGGATTCATTACGACGCTATGGTCATACGGAAACATTTAATGAAATTTTTCTTGATCTGAAAGAAACGGTTAAACCAATGATTGAAAAGGATAGTGTTGAATTATTTGATATCAATGCCCAACAACGCGAACTGTATAAAACAAAAGGGGGAAGTCCCCATTTGGATGGTGATTATACCGTATTTGGGGAAGTCGTTGCAGGGATGGATATTGTTGAACATATTTCTGATGTCAGAACAGATATTCGAGACCGCCCTTTAAAAGATATTTACATCCTGAACACAGAATACCTTACTGAAAAAGAATGGAAAGAATATAAGAAGAAAAATCTGCCCGGCAAAAAAAGGTTCCTGTTCTTTTAAATTTTTCTGCCATTGAATAGGATGTTAAGAAACCAGACTTTGATAATTGGAAATTATGCAGGATAAAATTAGCAAATTAACACAGGAGGTTCAAAATTTTAAGGCGACCACCAAAGAAGAAATTGAAGCTTTTCGACTGAAAATGCTTTCTAAAAAAGGAGAAATTCCCTCATTATTCAGGGCTTTTCGTGATGTCGCACCAGAAGATAAAAAAACACTGGGCAAACAAATCAATGAATTGAAAATCCTTGCTGAAAATAAGCTTAGGGAACTGAAAACGAATTTAACAACACAGTCAAAAGATTATTCAACCCTTGATTTAACACGTCCCGGCTATAAAACAGAGACCGGAACAAGGCATCCTCTGTCTCAGGTGCGAAGGGAAATGATTGGTATTTTTAAACGTTTGGGTTATGTTATTTCTGAAGGACCGGAAATTGAAGACGATAAACACAATTTTGGTTTGTTGAATTTTCCCCCCGAACATCCGGCACGTGATATGCAGGACACTTTTTTTATTCAAAAAAATCCGGATATATTGCTCCGGACACATACTTCATCATCACAAACACGGGAAATGGAAGAAATGACCCCGCCGATTCGCAGCATTACGCCGGGCAGGGTTTATCGGAATGAAGCCATTTCTGCACGCGCTCATTGTCAGTTTCATCAGATTGAAGGCTTGTATATTGACGAGGGTGTATCTTTCGCCGACCTGAAACAAACACTATTGTATTTTGCACACGAATTTTTTGGAGAAGAAACCAAAATACGGTTGAGGCCATCTTACTTTCCGTTTACCGAACCTTCTGCCGAAGTGGATGTTTCTTGTTCCCTTTGTGGTGGAAAAGGATGCAATGTGTGTAAATACACGGGGTGGTTGGAAATATTGGGATGTGGCATGGTTGATCCCAATGTGCTGGAGAGTGCAGGCATTGATCCCGAAAAACACTCCGGATTTGCTTTCGGTATGGGCATTGAACGCATAGCGATGCTGAAATATGGCATCAACGATCTGAGGCTGTATTTTGAAAACGACAAACGCTTTTTGGATCAGTTTAAGATCAGTATTTAATTTAGGCTGCATATCGGGACACCCGGAATTGTCTGGGTTATCCCCGCTGTGATTTTATTAAACCGTAACATTTATTAATAATACGTAATATTTTCATGAAAAATGGCTAACCATTTG
>CAZTNS010000065.1:0-16170 GCA_964615585.1 uncultured Bacteroidales bacterium
AAGCCAGGTTTTACCAATAAAATAACAGTGAATTTCAGAAAGAGTTATATGAGAGAGAGTGTCAGTAAAAGTAGCTCCTCACCGCAAAGGCGCAATGTCGCAAAGGTTTGAAATTTGTAAATTGATCTGTTAACTGCATATGTGACCAATTTTTCCATTTTCCTGCTCGACGGTTCCTGACTTACCTGCCTGCAGATTCACCACGCCGGCAGGCATGACAGACGGGTTAGCATTTCTGCGTCTCGCGGTGAAACTTTTGTGCATCTGTTTTTTAATTTTAGCACTGAGTAGTTACAAACATTGTATTTATATAACATTGTGATTTCTGATGTATATGATTTCCATATTTTTTACATCATAAGCATTTTAATAGCGTTTTTCTGTCCTTCTTTCTTTTCTACTCCCGAATAGCTCTAAATTATCAATCTTTATTGGACAGAGCTTTCGGGATAAAAACGGATTGTTAATTTCAATGGTGATTTTACGCAATAGAAAGAAGCAAAGAAACCTCCGTCTCCACTTAGTTCCGCCAGGCAAGCTTCGCCAAACCCATTTTTTCTGTGGGGTCCCCAAAGCATTTCCATTTTTCGTACGCTTTGCAATTTGCAAAATCTCTATAGGGCAAGCTGGGCAAATCTTGCTCCAAAAACCACATTGATGTAATCACTGTTGATGTTAGTGTCATGTCAAGCCAAATAATTATCCACATTATAAAACGCATGTCAGTGAAAATTTTTATTTTTATGCTTTAACCAATAAAAATGTTTTTATGATCTTATTGAAAAACATCAAGTCGCTCGTGGGAATTGATGAAAGCGGAAAACCGTTTAAAGCCGGAAAAGATATGGCTCATGTGGAATGTATTGACAATGCATGGTTGCTGACAGACGGCGATAACATTAAAGATTACGGGACGATGGATACGCTGGAAACCAATGAAAATGTGCTGTCAGCAGATGTGTCGATAGAGCTGGATGTGCATGGGAAGCATGTGTTTCCGTCGTTTTGTGATTCGCACACGCACATTGTTTTTGCAGGCAGCCGTGAAATTGAATACGTTGACAAAATCCGGGGCTTGAGTTATGAAGAGATTGCAAAGCGCGGCGGGGGGATTTTGAATTCTGCCAAATTGTTGCATAAAACCAGTGAGAAGGAGTTGTATGAACAATCCATGCGTCGTATGGAGGAGGTGATGATGCAGGGAACCGGTGCCGTGGAAATTAAAAGCGGCTACGGGCTTAATCCTGAAGACGAATTGAAAATGTTGCGTGTCATCCGTCGTATTAAGGACACTTCCCCTGTGGCTGTAAAATCAACTTTTCTTGGTGCACATGCCGTTCCTGCTGAATATAAACTAAAGCAAAGCGAATATGTGAATTTGGTTATCAATGAGATGTTGCCGGCAGTAGCAGCCGAAAATCTGGCAGATTACATTGACGTGTTCTGCGATAAAGGCTTTTTCACGGTGGACGAAACAGACAGAATTTTGAAAGCGGGTATGAAATATGGTCTAAAACCTAAAATCCATGCCAATGAGCTTGCCAAATCAGGCGGGATACAGGTTGGGGTAAAATATGATGCTTTGTCAGTGGACCATATAGAATATACAGGGAATGAAGAAATGGAAGCGCTCACAGGGTCGGGTACAATGCCCACGATTTTACCGGGGGCTGCCTTTTTTCTGAACATGCCTTATGCGCCGGCACGGGAAATGATTGACCACGGATTACCTGTGGCGTGTGCGTCAGATTATAATCCCGGTTCCTCTCCAACAGGGAACATGAAACTGATGACATCCTTTGCCTGTGTAAATTATCGTCTTACACCGGATGAAGCTTTGAATGCAACCACCATCAATACAGCATATGCTATGGGATTAAGTGAACAATACGGCAGCATTACCAGAGAGAAAAAAGCCAGTTTTTATATCACAAAAGAAATCCCGTCGCGGCACTTTATCCCCTATGCTTATGGTAGTAATTTGATTGATAAAGTAATACTCAATGGAAAAATCATTGATTAATTAATGGAGTTGCAAAAAAAAACCAGGCACCCCGCGTGAAGTGATGGAGGTGCCTGGAAAAACCAATAAAAACTAACTTAACCATTACAAATCTGCTCTGCTTTTCTGCTTTTCAGTGCGTCATTGTGCAAATATAACGTACAAATCATTGGGTTATTTTATATAGTATTTAAAAAAATCTTAAAATTTCACATCCTTGTGGTGGTGTTATTCACTTCATGACATTGATATTCTGATGTTTATGTATGTTGTGGTTTGTTTCAAAAAAATCCCTATCATAATAATTCATAATAAATTATGCAGATGGGATTTTATGTTACATTTCCGGGTTTGCCACCAGCCGTACAATTGCAAACAAATGCAGAACTCATGATTTACGACAACTGCCCTCTGGTTATAAGGTTTACTCAACAATTAAACAGAATCATACATAAAAAAAACCAGACACCACAATAATTTGCGGTGTCTGGAAAAACCAATTAAAATAACTAACCATTATTACTAATGTTGAGCAAGCGCTCATGTTAGTTAATAAAAAAACGTAAAAACTGAAATTTTGTTTTCTGCATGTGACTTAAAGTTATGTTAATGTATGGAGCCTATTTAACCAAATATCAATTCAATTATTTATAAGCATCAGATTTGTCGGTTGTTATTTGTGTGCAACTTAGCTTCATAACTTGTTAGCTTATCTTCCGGGCATATTTTCACAAAAGGATAAAAGATGAGATTCTCTCCCGTTTTATAGGCCGGGATCAGAATGTGGTGTATTTTCACCAACGGCAATCCGGAATCAAACAGCCTCACGAGCTGATTGACTTTTGTAGTGAAGTGAATCGAAAAATTATTCTTCATCTAATATCCGGACTTCAGTACGGCGATTCATCTGACGCCCCTCGGAAGTATCGTTATCAGCAATGGGTTCACTTTCACCATACCCTTTGGCTTCAATCCTGTCACCATCAATATCGCGTCGTATAAGCCAGTTTCTTACTGCCTCTGCCCTCCGTTGTGACAAATCCATATTGCTCTCTTCAGTGCCCACATCATCGGTATGTCCAGCTATTTCAACCCTGACATCAGGTTTTAGTTCAAGATATTCCTTCAGCTCATTTAACTGGTCGTTGGATTCATGGCGTATGGTAGCCTTTCCTGTATCAAAATATACATTTTTCAGGGTAAAAAGCTTGGGAGGATTAAATTTTATTGTAAGTTCAAAAGTACCATAGCTTTGGTTGGGGTTAAGTTTGGGAATTTCCAGTTCCTGGTAATCCAATTCAGTACCAATGCCTTTTATTTTGATCTGGTATTTGTCCGGGGCGGGAAGTTCTATGGTAAATTTACCGGATGCATTGCTGATGCCTTTATAGGTTTTTCCTGTGTTTTTACTTTCAAACAGGATTTGTTCCCCCTCCCTGGGTTCGTTGTTAAAATTGCTTACATCTGCTTTTATGGTTACCATCTTATGTTCCTGTGCAAAACCACAAAGACTCATTAACAGTACAAATACTAAAACTATTTTTTTCATTCGGTTATATTTTAATTTCCAATTGTCAGTACCTGTCCCAATTACCTATCGGGATGGAACTCACGATGATTTATAATCATTATTCCCGCTTTGGCGGGAGAGACAGTGTATGATTCGCCAGCTAGCGGATCATGGAGGTTCCATCTGTTCATAATATATTTGTTTATCTATCAAAATTTGTGCCAGATTGAGCATCCCTTTTTTTATTGCTTATTATGTGCAACTATACATCTGTTAATAACTTCTGCAGCCATCAGGGTACCAAACAATGCAGGAATGGTTGAAATGGATCCTGCATTGGACCGCTTGTTTTTGCCATTTTCAAGTATCAGTTTTGACTTATCCACCTCTTCAGTAGAAAATACCACGGAAAACCCATCATAAATCCCGATTTTGTGCAGACGTTTTTGTAACATCCTTCCCAATGGACAATTAAAAGACTTGTTAATATCTGATATTTGAATACACGAAGGATCAGATTTACCTGCCGATCCCAGGGAAGATATAAGTGGTATTTGTGCATTAAGACTGCTTTGTATTACTGCAATTTTCGGGGCTAATGTATCAATGCAGTCCAGCACAAAATCAAATGAATCAAAAGCTGGCAGGGTATGTATTGTATTATCATTAACAAACACATCATAGGTTTTGATGCTTAGAGCAGGATTAATATCCTGCAGACGTTCAGCAGTAACTTCAATTTTTTTCTTTCCCAGGGTGGAATGGAGTGCTATTGACTGGCGGTTGATGTTTGACGGGCTGATGGTATCATTATCAACCACACTGACCTTCCCGACACCTGAACGTACCAGATGTTCGGCTGCCCAGGAACCCACACCACCAAGACCGACTACCAATACCCTCGTATCTTCAAGAACTTGAAGAAAGTTATCTCCAAAAATCAACCTTGTTCTTGATTTCCAGTCAGTACTCATCTCAGTGCTCATTTTGTTGTATGGATTTAAAATTGTCATATATCTGCCTGGTCAAAGTATTGACAGGAATGGCTTTAATGTAGGCTGCATGCTCGTAAATATCGCGGATACCAATGTTGCTTTCGTCTGTTTCGAGAAAAACCAAGTTGTCGGGGGTGTTCCTAAAAACTGCATTATGATTTTTAATATCCCGCATGAGAAGTGCCCCGTATGAAAGGTAAATCCCATGCTTTGTACATGCTTTCATATTGTGCATATTCCCCCTGAAACCATGTATGATCCATGCTTGTACAGGATTGTGCTTTTTGTGAAGGGCAATGATGTCGGGATAGGTTCTAACAGCATGAATTATCAAAGGCTTTTTTAATTTTTCGCTGATGGCAATTTGAGCTTCAAAGACTTCTATCTGTTTGTCGAAATTGCATGATGAACTCTTATCTAATCCGCACTCACCAATGGCAAAAGCTTTATAGGCTTTTGGATACAATTCATCTGTTAAAGATTTTGTTACATCCTTTTCTACATGCCAGGGATGAATACCGACAGAAAAAAAATCAGCTTCCGGGATATAGCTCATATGAAAAAAGCTTTTTAATTCCAGGTGTTCGTCATTTCCTGATAAACTGTGTGTATGTATATCAATTATTTTCATGGTTTACGAACATTTTCCCTGGTATAAATGCAGGGAATTCATGTATGCTCTCAATTTTTCTACAAACGCATAATTTTTCAGGCCGCTCCAGTCTGGGCTGATAACGATGTCTTGCGGCGATTCGCTGGTAAATCTCTCCACAATGATATCACCATTCAGCCTGACAAGAAAATCTGCCACCAGCGAAATATAATCATTTGCAGTAAAAACAACAAATTTACCCGGAGCTTGTTCGAAGGTTTTTTCCATGGCTGTCCCTTTTAGTACCTGAAGCTGGTGTAATTTTAAAAAATCAGGACGGAGGGCATTAATGCCGTTAACGTGGTCCACCATGTCATTTTTTGTTTCACCCGGCAACCCCATGATGAGATGAGCGCCTGTGTAGAAATTTTTATTGATACATCGCCTGAATACATCTTGTGTACATGCAAAATCATGCCCCCTGTTAACAAAATCAAGGCTGTGGTCAAGTGTGGATTCAACGCCAAACTCAACACAGACAAACATTTTTTCTCCCAACCTGTCAAGAAGTTCAATCTGTGACCGGGTAATGCTGTCAGGACGTGTTGCAATCACCAGTCCGATGATATCAGGAACGGCCAGGGCTTCATCAAGTATTTTCTTAAAATTTTGAAAATCAGTATATGTGTTTGTATAATTCTGAAAATAAGCCAAATATTTTTGGGTTCTGTATTTTTTGGAAAAAAATGCAATGCCTTCCTGCAATTGTTGGGTTATGGATTTTTGGGGTGAACAATAAAACGGACTGAAGCTGTTACGGTCACAGTAGGCACATCCTTTGCGGCTGATAGTCCCGTCAAGGTTTGGACAACCCAGGCCGGTGTTGACGGATATTTTTTGTACCCGTTGTCCGAAATGCTGTCGTATGAAACCGGGATAATCATTCCAGGGTTTTTGCTGCATAGGTTGTGATTTTGCTCCTTCAAAAAAATATAAAATTGATGTGAATAACAAATTGCCGATAAGTATCGGATTAAGCTTGTAGAAAATTTTCTATGGATTACCAGGGATGGTATGTTCAAAAGTTAATGAACTATCGTGCTATCCATCCTGCGTGAGGGCGGAGGCGCCTTCCTGCCGTCAGGCAGGGTTAGCCTGCTAAAGATGAGCCTTACAGCCTGTTGCTGTGGCAGAGCGACTGGAAACTTGCCTGGCGTAAGCTTGTCCGGCGGAGAGTAACGGAGACGGAAAGTGAAGACGGGAAGCTCCTGTCCACAGCTTTGCAGGCTGAAGGCGAAGCAAAGCAGCTAATAGCCGAAGACCGACCCTTATTTGTGAGCATCACTCCACCTCTCCCTCTCTCTATCACTCTATCTCAAAAATAAGGGGCACGCCCAAATAAAAAAAACATTACATCACTCCATCTCTCCATCGTGTTATTTCTCCGCTCCCTGAGCAATCTAAACAAAACACGATTGATTCTGTTTATTGTAGTAAATCAGAATGATGAAGTACAGAGATGTATTGATATGGATGTTATTGTTGATAAATTCATGGGCTATGGCACAGAACACACAAGAGAATTACCGCAAGCTGACACCTGAAGAAAAACGGGTGATCATCGACAAAGGCACTGAAGCGCCTTTCACCGGGCAATACAATGACCACTGGAAAAAAGGCACATATGTATGTAAACGCTGTGGTGCGGAGCTTTACCTGTCAACCAGTAAATTTGATGCCGGTTGTGGCTGGCCTTCCTTTGATGACGAAATTGAAGGCGCTGTAAAACGCGTGCCGGATGCTGACGGCAGAAGAACGGAAATCCTCTGCAACAATTGTGATGCTCACCTGGGGCATGTTTTTACCGGTGAAGGCTATACAGATAAAAACACACGCCATTGCGTCAATTCCATAAGCATGGTATTTATCCCGGAAAATGATTCTGTTCGCTAAAAAACTGTTTTGGAAAGTTGACAAGATACACCTTCTGCGTTGCCCTGGTAAGGGCGGTGTATAGCCAGCGGTAATAAGATACGCCCATCATTTCTTCGGTGACATACCCCTGGTCAATGAAAATACAATGCCATTGGCCGCCCTGGCTTTTATGGCATGTGATGGCATAGGCAAATTTTACCTGTAGGGCATTGAGAAACGGGTCTTTGCGCATGGCTTCCATTTGTTTTTTGCCATCAAGATGCTGATAATCGAGTTTTACATTTTCAAACAGTGCTTTGGAAGCTTCTGATGGTAAAGAAGGGCCGTCAATCTCCAAACAATCGAGCATCAGGCGAACCTCAATTTCCAGATCGGGATAATCCACAAAACGTATTTCTGCATCCTGGAATCTATGCCCGTACATTTCATACATTTTCCGGAGACGAACAATTTCCACCATATCACCGTTGGCAATGAAATCAATGGGGGCTTTGTCGGGTAGCCATGTATAATTATTCTTTACCACCATCAGTAAATCCCCCGTGGACAATTCTTCTTCACGCCACAAAATCTGGTTCCGAACGCCCTGGTTATATACGTTGGCATTTTTGTTTGACCGGCAAATGATTTTTACATCATTGATACCCACCTCATCGTAAGTGCTTTCCAGTATATCCACCAATTCATTGCCGGAAATGCACTCAATGTCATCATACGGTTGCGGGTTGAGTTCAGGCAGGCTTTCGGGGTCGGTGCTGATTTTTTCCCGTAAACTGGTAGCGTTCATCAGTATCCCTGATTTTTTTGATTGCCTGATGACCTCAGTCAATTCATGAGAGGTCACCTGCATGTTCATAGCTCTCAATTCGGTTTCATCAAGGGCGGGAGACAAGTCGGTGTTTACCGGCGGAAGTTGAGCGGTATCGCCAATTAAAATCAGGCTGCAACTTTCCTGCGAGAAGACAAATTGCATCAGGTCATTTAAAAGCCTGCCAGAGCCAAACATGCTGTTTGGGGCATATTCATTGGAAATCATGGAGGCTTCATCAACAATAAAAACCGTGTTACTCAGCTTATTATAATTCAGGTCAAAGCCGGAAAATACCTCCCCTCCGGATTTTTGCCTGTATATTTGTTTGTGTATGGTAAAAGCCGGAAATCCACTGTAGTGGGATAGCACTTTAGCAGCGCGGCCGGTAGGAGCCATCATTATGAAATTAATCTTCATGCTTTTGAGTGTCTTGACAAAAGCGCTGATGAGGCTTGTTTTTCCGGTACCGGCATAGCCCTTTAACAAAAAAACAGGATTTTCCGTTTTGGCATGAAGAAAATAGGCCAGTTTTTCCACGAGGATGGTTTGGTCGCGGGTTGGTTGATAAGGAAATTTATCAAAAATTTGGTTGACAAGGAATTTTTCTATCATTTTTTGCCTTAATCCTGTGGATTTTTATTAAAAAATTCTATTTTTGCTCCATACCAATTATGGTAATGGATTTTAAAACGGATTCGAAAATATAAAAAACAAGAAAGATGAACAAGACAGTCAGGATTATTATTGAAATTGTATTGTTGGCAATTATTGTACTTTTGGCAATATTGATAGTAAGGGGAATAAAAGAGCCAATCAAATTTGAGAAGAAAAGAAAAGCGCGTTTTGACCAGGTGATCGAAAGGCTGGAAGACATTCGTACCGCCCAGGTAGAATATAAAAAGCGAAATGGACATTATACCCCGCATTTTGATACCCTCATTAATTTTATTAAACATGAAAAAATGCCGGTGGTGAAAAAAGAAGGATTTGTGCCGGATACGCTTACCGAGAAAAAAGCGGTAGAGCTGGGTATTGTTCAGCGTGACACATTGTTTCTTCCTTATACAGATACCTTATTCAAGAATATTAAATATCCTTTGGATTCAATGGCATACATCCCGGTTGGCTCACGTGCTAAATTTCGCATGGACACTGCAAGGGTCATGACAGGTTCAGAGGTTGAAGTGAAAGTATTTGAAGCCAGGGTGAATTTCTGGGATATTATGGATGGCCTGGATAAACAACAGATAATAAATTACATTTCTGACAGGGGTGACAGCATATTACGTGTAGGGTCTCTCGAAGAAGCCACCAACAATGCCGGAAACTGGGAAAATTAAAGCTTACCTGATGAAGCCCATTGAAATTGTTGATAAAAATTTGCAAAACAC
The DNA here is from genome assembly GCA_964615585.1 of uncultured Bacteroidales bacterium. GTDB lineage: Bacteria > Bacteroidota > Bacteroidia > Bacteroidales > ML635J-15 > JAQIBY01. The sequence goes on from CAZTNS010000065.1 coordinate 9,237, forward strand.
CGGTTTTGATAATTATGCAATGTCAGTGTTGACAGGGTTGGAAGGGTGTTGTTTTTCCATACAGAATAAAAAAGAGAAAAAATTCATGGCTTTCCAGTCATTTCCTGCAACACCGGAAATGTCTGCCAAAGAAGTATGCAACAACAAAAAAGCCTTTTTAACCGGTATCTGGGGTAAGGATGTGCCGGTAGCCGTTCAGCATCTAATTTATTATTCACGTGATGTGCTGATGCTGCCCAATGCCTTAGTGGAAGGTGAAAAACTGGATGATGTGATGCAGTTTCATTATCCCAATGTTGTTGATAAAAGCCTGGTATTGTCGGAATTTCCAAATCAGGAATACAAACTGGCCGGCCTGGTGGATGAACAAATGCATAAAGAGTTGCAGAATAGCCTAATACCGTCATCAGTTGAATTGTCCGCTGCAGCTTTGGTAAAATCGGCGCTTAAATACAACAACCCCAAACAACCGGAGGCCGTTTTAGTGCAGGTGTGGGATTCTTTTGCCGAAATGCTTGTATTCAGCAATGGCACCCCCAAGTTGTTTAATGTGTATGACTGGAGAAAAAGCAACGACCTTGTTTATTACGTCCTAAACCTGTACAAACAACTTGTGCTTGACCCGAAAACCTGCCCGGTAATGTTTTCAGGGTGGATAGAGAAAAATGACCTTGCCCTGATACAACTGAATAAATTCATCAAACATATTTACCTTGAAACCCTGAATCCGGACAAATCATACTCTTATCAGTTTCAGGATACACTGCCACACTATTTTGTGAATTTTTTAAATTTTGATTGATTTTTATGCGCATCATTGCAGGAAAACTGAAAGGCAAAAAAATACAAACACCTCAGCATTTTTCATTTCGTCCGACAACCGGTTTTGCAAGGGAAAGCATTTTCAATGTAATGAACAATCATTACAGCCTTGAAGATATCCGTTTTCTTGATTTATATGCCGGAAGCGGAGCCATTTCTTTTGAAATGTTTTCGCGCGGGTGTGAAGACATTACATCTGTGGAAATAAACACTGAACAAGCTGGGTTTATCGAAAATACTTTCGAAGCTTTTGAGGCGGATGACGTGTCGGTATTTAATGCCAACGCCGTCAGTTACTTAGAAAAAGTGCAACATGAATACCACATTATTTTTGCTGATCCTCCCTACGATACAGGCGATTACCATGAAATTCACCGGCTTGTCTTTGAACGCAACCTGCTCCGGCCAGGCGGGCTACTCATCATGGAACACAATAAGATGCACAATTTCAGTAACATGAACCGTTTTCTTGAACACCGTAAATACGGCGGTGTGCATTTCAGTATTTTTGAGCAGGAAATGTGATCTGGTATTTCCACACAAATCTTTGCGAGAGGAGGTTCTCCACCCCTTTTTCAGCAAACCCAACTTGCATAAGGAAAAAGATGTCTGTTGATTTTGGGGTTCGCAAAGATGTTGAATTCACCCAAATTTTTATTCTTTATTCTTCCCTTTTTAGCAAAAAGTTTCTAACTTTGCTTACTTATATCATAACTTATTATGATAAACTTAAAAAAATAAATGAAAAAATTTATTGGTTTAATAATTTTCTTGTTATTTATTGAAGGAGTAGGCAATATTTTTGGACAAACAATCATCCCTGGTGGAACAGTAAATGGAAATTGGGATATTGCAGGTTCACCCTATCAAGTTACAGGTAGTATTCAAATACCAGATGGACAAACACTATCAGTTGAACCTGGTGTTACTGTGGAATTTCAAGGCAAATACAAATTATTAGTACATGGTCGTTTACTTGCTATTGGAACTGTTTCTGATACAATCACTTTTACTGCAAGTAATACGATTGATGGATGGCGTGGCATTCGCTTTAACGATACACCAGTAACAAATGATACATCAAAAATAGTTTTTTGCTTGATCCAATATAGCAAGCCCACTGGTACCGGAGATGACCCTAAAGGAGGGGGGCTTTTTTTGAAGAATTATTCAAAAGTTATAATATCTAATAATAAGATTATTAATAACAATCCGTCATGGGGCGGAGGAATCTTTTGTGATAATAGCAATCCTACCATCAGTCATAATACTATATCCAATAACACAGCCTTTTATGGAGGTGGTATCTGTTGTTATTACAGTAACCCGGTAATAGATAATAATATTATTAATAACAATAGTATTAACAGTATTGCACATGGTGGAGGTGGAATTTTTTGTGAATATAGTAGCCCAAGCATTACCAATAATACTATTTCCAATAATGTAACAGACTATGATGGAGGAGGTATTTGTTGCTATCAAAACAGTAATCCAACTATTTCATATAATGATATTAATAATAACAGTGCGTATATCGGTGGCGGGATAAGTTGCAGCAATAACAACAATCCTGTTATAACTAATAATATTATTTCAAGCAATGAGGCCATTGCTCAATATGGTGCCGGTGGTGGAATATCTTGTGGTGAAAGCAATCCCATACTAGCTGATAATACTATTTCTGGCAATTTTGCTAACAATGGTAATGGTGGAGGTATTTATATTCAAGGTGCAAATACGTTTGTATTAAAAAACAATATTTCTAATAATAATGCAAAATATGGCGGAGGTATTTATTGCAGCCAATGCGATCCCTGCATTATTAATAATATTATTTCAAATAACAGTGCTTCTTTGAATGGAGGTGGTGTTTATCTTTCCTCAAACAATTCAAGCGTTACAAATAATACCATTTCCAATAATAATGCAGAAAATGGAGGTGCACTATATTGCGAAAATAATTCCAATCCAATTTTTAATAATACCATAATGTGGGGTAATACAGCAAGCATAAGTGGGCCACAGCTATTTCTATATGATGAGCTCAGTGATCCCGGCTTTTTTTACTGTGATATTCAAGAGGGTTCTGTAGCATTTGAATGTAATGGTAATTTTTATATGGGTGACTACGAGAATAACATAGACACTGATCCTTTGTTTGTAACACCTTCTGCTGGTTATGGCACAGGATATGATGGAGTCAATGCAGATTGGTCTTTACAAGGAGGTTCGATTTGTATCAATGCAGGTACAACTGACACAACAGGGCTTGATTTATCTTCTACTGATATAGCAGGGAATCCTCGAATTATTGATGGACGTGTGGACATAGGAGCTCATGAGTTTAACAATGTTTTTGTTCCTGAAATTGTAAGTTCCTCTTTTTCAATAAATATTTTCCCTAATCCGGCAACAGAATACATCTGGATTGACCCTGAATCATGTTTGCCTGAAAATTATACGATTTATGATATGGCCGGAAGGCCTGTTGCTAAAGGTGCAATTAGAGGTAAAACTAAGTTAAATGTCAATCATTTATCTCAAGGGGTATATGTTTTTAAATCTGTAACATGTGAAAGTAAAAAGATAATTGTAAACTAAATTTTTTATTTTCTATAGTTAGATTTTTGATGCACATGCATAATACATCTTTCTGAAATTCTTTATTATGTTTTTTCATCTCACCAATCTGAAAAGCTTACTTGCGAGTGGTCTTTTTTGATTCTTTACATCGCTTGTTTTTCAATTTTTTTTGTACTTTTGGTTACAAATGCAAAACCGCTTCGCATACAACAATGGTTTCTGGTCTGATGTGCTGAACACAGGCATTGAGTTTGGTTCATTTTCTGACCTGGAAAAGAAATTGAAAGCTGAATCCGTGTTTGTTATAACCGACTGCCACGTGTTTATGCATTACGAAAAGTCCCTGAGCAAATATCCCCATTGGTGCCTGCCTGAAGGTGAAAAAGCCAAATCTGCAGACGTTCTGTTTCAGGTGTATGGGCATTTATTGATGGAAAATGTGGACAGAAATACCCTGATACTGGGTGTGGGTGGCGGCGTGGTAACTGATGTAACCGGTTTTGTGGCTTCCACCTGGTTGCGGGGATTGGATTTTATATTGGTGCCAACTAGTTTACTGGCAATGACAGATGCTGCCATTGGTGGTAAAAACGGGATCAATTATAAAGGCGTTAAAAATGCGATAGGTTGTATCAATCAGCCTGCATTGACCTTTACAGACACAGCATTTCTCCATACTTTGCCCCAGAAGCATTATTACAACGGCCTGACAGAATTGTTGAAAACCGCTTTTGTGCAGGATGTATCCTTGCTCAGAGACATTGAAAACAACGCGGATGCCATCCACCGTCGTGATGCAGATATCCTGAGCAGTTTGTTGCACCAAGCGACACTGGCCAAACTTAAAATAGTTGAAGCCGATGAATCCGACAAGGGAATCCGGCATGTGTTGAATTTTGGCCATACGCTGGGGCATGCTGTGGAAATGCACGATATGATATTGCATGGCTATGCCGTTGCAAAAGGCATGGCTGCAGCGTTGCGTATGTCTGTTGACAAAGGGTATCTTTCAGCATCGGATTATGCACGCTGTGTCAATGTGATGAAAGCGTTGCAATTACCGGTTAGTTTTAAAATGCATGATGGATTGATGCGATATATTGAAAACGACAAAAAGCGCCGGCAGCAGAAAATTGATTTTGTGTTTCTCAGTGCCCCTGGCAAGGCTATTGTTGAAGCAGTGGATATTAATGATTTAAAACAGTTGATGTATGCTTCATGAAATACAACACGGAGGGTTAAATGGGACCATTGATTTACCGGCTTCCAAAAGTTATGTGCAGCGATTTCTGGCTGCGGCATTGTTGTCAAAAGGAGACGCCAGTTTATCTGAACCAGGAAACGCTTCCGATGTACTTGCTGCATTGTCGGTGATACAAATGCTCGGAGCTTCTGCCAGAATACAACCCAATGGTGATTTTAGCGTTAAAAAAGGCAAAGGTTTTGCCGGAGGGGAGTTGTTTTGTGGTGAATCCGGATTGTGTGCCCGCATGTTTGCACCCATCGCCGGATTGTATGGCAAAGATTTTACCGTCAACGGACACAAAAGCATGCAGCGAAGGCGATTGTACCCGGATTTTAAACAACTGGAAGCTTTTGGTTTGTCAGTAAAAAGTGATGACGAAAAACTGCCGGTAGATTTTTCCGGTAAATTAACACCCGCTGATGTAACACTAAATACAAGCCGAACCAGCCAGTTGTTAACCGGATTGCTGTTAGCATTGCCTTTATGTGACAATGACAGCCACATCAAAGCGGAAAACCTGGTGAGTAAGCCATACATTGACCTGACAATCCAACTCATGCAGGAATTTGGTGTGTCGGTGAATGTGGTTGGTAACGAATACCACATTCCGGGCAACCAAAATTACAAACCAATCAAACGTAAAGCTGAAACCGACTGGAGCGCTGCTGCCAATTTTATGGTGGCTGCTGCACTGGCAGGTGAATGTACAATCAAAGGGCTGAACATGGATTCTCACCAGGCCGACAAGGTGATACTGGAGGTGTTTGATGAAGCCGGGATTGATTACGATATCACAAAAAACAATTCCATCGTTGTCAGGCAAAGCACACCAGCGGCATTTTCGCTTGAGCTCACTGATGCGCCGGATTTATTTCCTGCCTTGTTGCCTCTGGCTTGCCGCGCAAAAAAGCCTTGCAGGTTTTCAGACCTCACAAGGCTGCAAAACAAAGAATCAAACCGACTGGAAGCCCTGGTTAGGGAATACCGGAAAATGGGCGCAGAGTTTGAAATGTTAAACAACGATCAAATGCTGGTACACCCTGCAGAACTATATTACGCCGATGTCAACTCATGGGGCGACCACAGGGTGATTATGAGCCTGGTGATTGCAGGCATAGCCAATGAAGGACTTATGATCCATGATTCCAGCCACGTGGCAAAATCATTTCCCGATTTTTTTGATGCCATGAAATCTTTAAATGCCAAATGTCATGCATACGCACGGTAAACTGTTTCAAATACACATCTGGGGGACCTCCCACAGCAAGCAAATGGGCGTAATCGTAGAATCCATGCCTCCCGGTTTGCCTCTTAGCATTGAAGATTTTACAGAGGATATCAACCGCAGGCGTTCCGGAGGCACAGGGACAACCAAACGTACAGAAACAGATACCCCGCAGATAGTGTCGGGGATGTATGGGGGGAAAACCACAGGCGCACCGGTGCACATTGTGTTTGAAAACAAACATCAACGACCGGAAGATTATACAGCGCTGTCATTCACGCGTCCGGGACACGCTGATTTTGCAGCAGACAAAAAATATGGAGGTTTCAACGACCCCCGTGGTGGTGGATTTTTCAGCGGACGGATGACATTGTTGCTGGTAGCAGCCGGTGTGATGGCAAAAAAACTCCTGACAAACCTGCGCTTTGAAAGCCGGATAATGAACATCGGGGGCAGTGAAAGTTATGAAGATATACTGGCGCAGGCGGTTAAAGAAGGAGAATCCCTTGGCGGGGAAGTGGAATGCCGTATTGAGGGTTTACGCCCCGGCGTAGGCGAACCATTTTTCAACAGCCTTGAATCGGAAATTGCACGCCTGGTATTTTCCATTCCCGGTGCCAAAGCCATTGCCTTTGGTGACGGTTTTTGCGCCGATACCATGAAAGGATCGGAATACAACGACCCCATCATCAACGCTGAAGGAAAAACAAAAACCAATCACAATGGCGGCATCAACGGTGGCATCAGCAACGGCAACCCTGTGGTTTTCTCCGTTAAATTCAGGCCACCGGCAAGCATAGCAAAGGAGCAATACACATATCATCCCGCAAAAGAAAAAATGGAAACCGTGAGCATCAGCGGCAGGCACGATGCATGTTATGTGTTGCGTGTGCCTGTTGTGCTTGAAGCCGTGGCAGCAATCGCGATAACAGACCTTTGTATGATCAAAAAAACAATAAAGCATTTAGAATCCTAACGTGGACAAGTTTACCCTGAAAGGAACTCCTTTAGGGCCACAACCAAAAATGTAAAATCTATGCCACTAAAACACCAAA
>CAZTNS010000066.1:0-16068 GCA_964615585.1 uncultured Bacteroidales bacterium
AAAATATCTTAATTCAATATTTTATTTACGAAATTCTGAATGAAAAAAAAGGTGATATTCATCATGGTCACTTTTTACTAACCCTTCCAATATTTTTCCCATTCTAATCCCGCCTTTGTATTCATATAAAAAACAGAGACTTATGATCTTGATTTCACTGCCCTGTATGTAGTATATTTGAACTATTAAAAAACATAAAAAAAGGACTTATTGATCAATTTAAAACCAATTGGCCTTATGAGAGTGTGTGATGAGTATTTCAATTGTTTGTTTGTAAAAAAGTATGAAGATTCCGATGATTTGGTGTGCAAGGGCCTTATTCAGAAATATTGCAGAAGCGGACTGAATGAAGATTGTGCAAGAAAAAACATTAAACAGCACGAAGTACCACCGGATATACTCCCTACAGGAGAAAAAATACAAATAAACTATACAGAACATTGCTTTAAAAATAGAAAAGAACCTTTTTTTAAAAGAATATTTAGAATGTTTTAACCATATAAAGATGAAGATAATCAAACAATTATTTCAAAATAAAAACATAAAAAGAACACGCATTAAAAAACAAAAAAAACACCAAACAGATTCAATAATGATAAAACGAAAAGAAACCATATCAAAACAAGCCGCCAATACCCCGGTTCATGAGTCTGTTGAGCCTGATACGCACAAACAGGAAAATGAGATTCGGGTACAGGAACCGGCAGGGAATGAAATAACAGGGGCCAACATACGGCTTGACAAAAATACCACGCTTCAGGGCGGGCTTATATTATTGCGTGAAAAGATTATCCAATGCATGCATGCCTCCAAAGAAGTCACCCTGTCATCAGAAGAAAAGGTGAATGCAGACATTGCATTTATACAATTACTTATTAGCACAAAGAAGTGTGCCCTTCAACAAGGGATTACCATCATACTGGATTTTGAATTTACAGAAGAATGTGAGGCATTGCTGGGACATTCTGGCTTATTAGAAACAATAAAAACCTAATATATTATGGAAAAGAAAATCTTGGTTGTCGATGACTCCAAAAGCATCCGTGAAGTTGTTTCCTTTACCCTTCAAAGCCAGGGCTACCAGGTATTGGTGGGGGTGAATGGGAAAGACGCCCTAAAACACCTGAATGGTGAAAACATCAACCTGGTTATCACTGATCTTCACATGCCGGAGATGGACGGGATATCATTCATCCGGGAGATACGCAAGAACAATGATTACAAACACATTCCCATACTGTTCCTGAGCACGGAAACGAGCCAGGAGAAGAAACAGGAAGCCAAAGAAGCCGGTGCAACGGGTTGGATGGTCAAACCATTTCAACCGGATAAACTGGTTAAGATCCTTCATAAACTTATCCGCTAAAACATTTAAACATGGAAGAATTCAAGAAAAAATATATAGAAGAAGCCCACGAGATCATAGCGGTCTTAGAGGAAGCCATACTCAAGCTGGAAGAGAATTCCGGTGAGCTGGAAGTGGTAGAGGAAGTCTTCCGTTCCATGCACACCCTTAAGGGCGGTGCGGCAATGTTTGGGTTTGACAATATCCGTGATGTGACCCATGAGCTTGAAAATGCTTATGATCAAATACGATCGGGGAAATACACTGTCACCAAACCATTATTAGACATTACCCTTGAAGGGATAGACTATTTTAAAAACCTGCTGGAAGATAGCGGGCAGGACAGAGACACAGCTTATCATGAACAACTCATAGAGCGGGTCACCAAAATCATGGAGGGAAAGCCGGGGGAGGCAAATCAGGCATTAACCAAACAACAAGCCCCCTCTCCTGAGTCAACGCAGGAGCAAACAGAAAGCCGGGCAGACAAAGAAGTAAAACCTGAATCCACGGCTCCGGAAGATACCCATGAAGAAAATAAAGAGACGCCTCCTGATTCAAATAAAACGACATCAGAAGATACGTCACGGGAAAGGGAAGAACAAGAGGGAGAAAACCAGGAAGACACCGGAGCTGCTCCTGACATCCAGACATATCACATCTATTTTCAGCCCAACAAAGACATCCTCAAAAACGGGACAAATCCTTTATTATTACTGGAAGAATTGGTGTCATTGGGAGAAGCTGAAGTATTTCCGGCCATGGCATCGGTGCCGCCAATAGAGGAGTTGAATGTAGAAGAGTTATATCTTAGCTGGAACATGCTATTGGCAGCTGACCCCGCGAAAGAAGAAGAAATACGGGACGTGTTCATGTTTGTTGAAGACGACTCGAACCTTCAGATCAATGTACTTGGATCAGGCAATCTGTTGCAAGATGAAGCCATCGCCGGACACCTTCGTGGCATGTTAAGCAAAGACCCGGGAGTAAGTTATAATGACTTACAAAATATATTAGCAAGCGGGCAGCCAGGCCGGCAGGAAGAGCCTGCCGATGATCAGGCAGAAACAAAAGAAAAAGAAGTATTCTTTGAAGACGAGGCAGAAGGGGAAGAAACAGGAAAAGCATTAGGAGAAGAACAGGAACCGGACGAAGAAAAAGCAGCAATAAATGACGATGCAACATCAATCATTGCAGACAACCGGGAAGAAGTAAAAACACAACATGAGGTATTGGAAGAAGTAAAAGAAGCTGCCAGGGCAGAAGCGGACAAAGAGTCGCTTGAACCCGACCCGGGGGCAACAAGTACCGCTACCCCTGCTGATGAATCCCGACAAAAATTCAAACCGTCAAACGGAGCACAAAAACGCAATACCATCTCGAGCATCCGTATCTCGGCAGAAAAAGTGGATGAACTGATGAACCTGGTAAGTGAACTGGTGACCACGCAGGCCCGGTTGAATTTATATACAGAGACACAACGCAACAGTGAACTGGAAGAGATCAATGAAAACATTCATAAGCTCACCAGCCAACTGCGCGACAATGCTTTTGACCTTTCATTGATTCCCATGCAAAGCATCACCACCCGGTTCCAGCGATTAGTACGTGATTTGTCCTCAAGCCTTGGCAAGGAGGTTAATTTTGTCACCGAAGGCACTGATACGGAATTGGATAAATCCATTATCGAAAACCTGGTAGACCCCATCCTTCATATCTTACGCAACAGCATTGACCACGGGATAGAAGATGCACCAACCCGTAAAAAGGCCGGCAAGCCGGCCAGGGGTACCATCTTGTTAAAAGCCTATTATTCGGGCGCCAATGTCCACATAGAAATCAGTGATGATGGCAAAGGCCTTGATATAGAGAGCATCCGTCAAAAAGGCATAGACCTCGGGTTGATCCCCCCCCAGGCCAAACTCAGCAAAAAAGAAATCTTCGACCTGGTGTTTGCCCCTGGTTTTTCCACCTCACTATCTGTCACCGATGTTTCAGGTCGTGGAGTGGGGATGGATGTGGTGAAAGAGAAGATATCGGGCATACGCGGCGAGGTGGATATCGATTCCCAACTCAAAAAAGGCACCACCGTAACCATTAAATTGCCCCTGACCCTTTCGATCATAGACGGGCTGTTGGTTGACATCAGCGATACCAAGTACATTGTGCCACTGAATGTGGTGGATAAAATATACGCGATCAAACATTCAGACCTGGACAAGTCATTCTATAATATCATAGAGCTCAACCATCAACAATATCCTTATTATTATTTGCGCCGTGAATTTGGATTTAACGAAACACCCCCTGAAAACGAGCAGGTGATTGTGGTATCGCATGAAGACAAGCAAATAGGGATTGTAGTGGACCGGGTGATAGGAGAGTACCAGGCAGTGCTCAAGCCACTTGGCAAGCATTACCGTAAGATACAGATCATCTCGGGAGCCACGATTTTGGGAGATGGATCCGTTGCACTGGTGATGGACACCAATAAGATCATCGGCAATTTTTCATCACAACAGGCTCAACAAGAAAGCTATCTCAATCAACAACCCGCTTAATATTTTTTGAATTTTAAAAACCAGAAAACCTATGGCAAATGAAACCGCAAAACAAAGTAAGTCCTATTTATCTTTTAAAGTAGGAGGAGAACTGTTCGCTGCCCATGTGAGCAGTGTCTTGAATATCCTGGAGATGACGCGCATCACCAGGGTTCCGCGTGCTCCTCAGTATATGCTGGGAGTGATTAATTTACGAGGCGCCGTATTGCCGGTAATAGACACCCGGATAAAATTTGGGATGCCTGTAACCAAACAAACCGAAGAGACGTGCATCATCGTTACTGAAGTTGAATTAGACAATGAAACGGTGAGGGTCGGAGCATTGGTCGACTCGGTAGAAGAAGTGCTGGAGATGGAAAAAGAGAACATCATGCCGCCCCCCAGCATTGGCAATCGCTTCGAGACAGACTTTATCCAGGGCGTGATGAATATCAACGAAGACTTTATAATGGTACTGGATATGAATAAGGTGTTCAATACCGATGAAATCGCTTCCATTACAAGCAGCAGAGGAGAAGAGGCAAGGCCTCAGACTTTTGATTCGGGAGAGGATAATGTAAAAGAAAAGGCATATCCTGAATCATCAGAAAAGGAAAAAGACAAAGAACCAGTCACAGAAAATCAAAATGTACAATAAAAATTTTAAAACCTTAAATTATTATTAGGAGGATACAAATTATGGCTACACAAAATCTAAACACCGGAAAACAACCAACAGGAGAAGAAAAACAACCAACAACAAATCAATCTAAAAACACAGAAAAACAAAAAAATGAGATGAACATATCCATAGAACAATTTGAAGATGCCCAGGAAAAAGCGGAATACCTTAATAGTATTCCAACGCCGGTGATGGCTATTGATGATCAGTACAATGTTATCTACATGAATGAAGCAGGTGCAGGCGCATTGAACAAAACGAGAGATGCCTGCCTTGGGTCAAAGTGTTTTAATTTGTTTAATACAGATCACTGTAATACACCTGAGTGTCGTCTGTCCCAGGCCATGAAAACAGGACAGACGGGTACAGGAGAAACCACAGCAAAGCTGCCTGGCGGAGAAATACCGATCCGGTATACCGGTGCCCCGGTCAGGGATGAAAAAGGCAATATCAAGGGGGCCCTTGAATTTGTACTGGATGTTGCCGAAGAGAAAAAGGCAATGGATGACGCTCAATTGAAGGTGGATTATCTGGAGAGCATTCCAACACCGGTCATGGTAATAGACAAAGAGTTTAATGTAACATTTATGAATGAATCGGGGATAAAAGCCACGGGGAAAGCCAGGGATGATGTAATGGGCAATAAATGTTATAATTTATTTAATACCACGCATTGTAACACGCCGGAATGTCGTTGTGCACAAGCCATGCAGAAAGACGGTGTTTTTTATGGTGAAACCACGGCCAATCTTCCATCGGGTGCCATGCCAATAGGTTATACAGGAGCCCCTATAAAAGACAAAGAAGGGAAAATTGTAGGAGCATTGGAATATGTAGCAGATATCACCGAAACCCAAAATGCGATGAATGATGCCCAAACCAAAGTAGATTATTTGAATAACATACCTACTCCGGTGATGGTGGTAGATAAGGAATTCAATGTTAAATTCATGAATCCGGCAGGTGCTCAGGCTGTAGGCCAAACGCCCGAAAGTGTAAAAAATCAGAAATGTTTTAACCTGTTTAATACAGGTCATTGCAATACAGCCGATTGCCAGGTAAAAAAAGCCATGGATCAGAATGGATTGTTTACAGATGACACTATTGCCAAATTGCCATCTGGTGAACTACCCATCCGTTACACCGGCGCTCCTTTAAAAGATGAAAAAGGCAATATTATTGGTGGATTGGAATATGTGTTGAATATTTCTGAAGAGATGCAAATTACTGATGGCATCATGAAACTTGCAGAAGCTGCAGAAAACGGATTATTAAAAGAAAGGGCAGAAGCAGAAAAATTCAATGGTAACTATAAGCGGATCATTGAAGCAGTAAATGCTACTCTGGATAATGTTATTAATCCTCTTAATGTGGCTGCTGAATACATTAATAAAATTTCTGACGGGAATATGCCTGATAAAATAACAGATGAGTACAAAGGAGACTTTAATATCCTTAAAAATAATCTCAATGATTTGATTGAAGCATTAAACCTGATTACAGATAATGCTCAACGCATTGCTGAAGGCGATTTGAATGTAAGTGTTGCAAAACGATCGGAAAATGATAAACTCATGGAAGCGCTTGATGAAATGATTAAAGGATTGAAAGATATAGGTGAAAAAGCTCGGCTGATTTCACAAGGAGATTTAACCGTGGATATTAAAAAACGCTCTGAAAAAGATGAAGTGATGGAAGCGCTTGCAGAGATGGTAAGAAAACTAAATGAAGTAGTAGGAACCGTCATTTCCGGCGCCGAAAACATTTCATCAGCCAGCCAGGAGATGAGCTCCAATTCGCAGCAGGTATCACAGGGAGCTTCAGAGCAGGCATCATCTGCTGAAGAAGTCTCATCATCTATGGAAGAAATGGCTTCCAACATCCAACAAAACACCGATAATGCACAACAAACAGAAAAGATCGCTGCCAAAGCAGCCGAAGATATTACAGAAGGCAGTGGTAATGTAAATGAAACCGTGGAAGCCATGAAAAAAATTGCTGAAAAGGTATCTATCATTGGCGATATTGCAACCCAAACCAATATGCTTGCTTTGAATGCTGCTGTTGAAGCTGCACGTGCAGGTGAACACGGGAAAGGGTTTGCAGTAGTAGCTGCGGAGGTTCGTAAACTGGCAGAAAAATCTCAGACAGCTGCCGGAGAAATTGATAACCTCACCAATTCAAGCGTGGATATTGCAGAAAAATCCGGTGAACTGCTGAAAAAAATCGTACCGGATATTCAGAAAACATCCAAACTGGTGCAGGAAATCACAGCAGCCAGCAACGAACAAAACAATGGCGCCGAACAAATCAACAATGCCATCAATCAATTGAATGAAGTAACACAACAAAATGCCTCTGCATCCGAAGAAATGGCAACCTCTTCTGAAGAGCTTTCCAGCCAGGCAGACCAGTTACTTGATATTACTTCTTTCTTTAAGATGAATGGTAATGGCCTGAGAAACGAGGGAAGAAAGCGTATGAATATTCAAAAAGAAACGCCTAAAGTAGCTCACATTCAAACGCATGGCAAACAAAAACATGCGTATGCAGCTCAATTTGATCAAACAGGAGGCAATGGCAATTCGGGAAATGGAGGGAAGATAAATCCCAATACTGATAATAAAAAAGGGATAGATATCAACCTCGGAGACACCAACACGGGCAAAAAGCAGGCAACAAACAAAAATGATGAATATGAAAAGTTCTAACCAATAACTCAATAATCCTGACAAGAGGCATATCCTTGTCAGGATTATTAAAAATAAAAATATGAACCGGCCGGATGATAAAGCTTTTCACACACGAGGATGATTATAAAGAGAAAACAAAAATTTAAAGACAGAAACCAGGCTCTAAGTTCTATGCTTCTGACTTCTAAAACATAGAACTTTAAAAAGTAAAAAATTAAAGTAGTTGGAAAAACTTAATACAAAAAAGGCATGAATAATTTAGCAGAAATATTTTTCAGCAATATCAACCATGAGATACGCACGCCCTTAAATGCGATCATGGGATTTAGTGAATTACTTAAAACAACACATACAGATAAAAAGGATTTATTTTTGGATATTATTATAGACAATGGCAGACAATTACTGCATTGTATTGACAATCTTATTTATTTATCACAGCTACAGGCAGGAATTATAAAACCACAGCCCAAACCCGTGAATTTGAACCAATTTTTACATAAAATTTTTCATAAAACACTTGAGCATCACAAAAAACTAAAAAACGGGGACATTCAGCTTATATTTAACGCCCCCCCTGATGACGTGCAGGCCACGATGAATATAGATGAGACCATGATCACCTGTGTTTTTGAACAACTTCTGAATAATGCAGTTCAATATATGAGCAGTGGGCATATTAAAATAGGGTATAACACCTCTGAAAATCAGGATATCACTTTTTTTGTCCAAGACAGCCGCCCACAATATAATTCACAACAAAAAGAACTATTTCTCAATGGTTTAACAAAAGAAAATATATCCCAATTTCAAAATGAAGGAATAGGAATGGGATTGATTATTTGCAATTATATTTTAGACATTTTGGATGGCACCTTGAGTTTTGAAACAGGGCGCAACAAAGGATTGACATTCTATTTCACAGTGCCCTGCCAACCATCTAAACAATCAATAGATGAATTTAAAAATGTATCTGTTGGTCATGAACTGGTTCATGATATGAATGTATTGGTTGTGGAAGATGATGAATCATCATCCCTGTATCTACAGGAGATACTTAACGAATACAACATTAAAACATGTTTTGCAAGCCATGCATATCAGGCAGTCAATTGCATTAAGGATCAAAAAGAGATAAATCTTGTATTAATGGATATTCAGTTGCCGGATATGAATGGCATAAGAGCAGCAGAAAAGATCAAAAAAATACGCCCCGGAATACCCGTGATCATGCAGACAGGATTTTCCTTTTATAATGATGATACGGCACCTGAAAATAAAGTATGGGATGATTTTATACTTAAACCCGTTTCATCCGGTGAATTGATAGGAAAAATGATAAGCCAATATAATAAAACAAGCAAACAAGACCCTATTCAAATATAAATTAAACATTAAACCAATGGAAACAAATATTTTGATGTCAGACGATGCAGATACAATAAGAGATAACAGCCAAAAAAATTATTTGATTGATGATACATTATCCGATGCTGATTTTAAAAAATTAAGCCAGTTTATTCAAACCAATTATGGTGTAAAAATGCCTGAACAAAAAAAACTAATGCTTCAGTGCCGGTTAAAGAAACGCCTGAAAGTGTTGAATATGAATACATATAAAGAATATCTTGAATATGTTTTTCATACAGATAATACAGAAGAAATACAGAATATGATTGATGTGGTTACCACGCATAAAACAGATTTTTTTAGAGAGAAAGAGCATTTTAATTTCATTACTGGCAATGTACTTCCAAAATTAGCACGACATCGGTTGAATCAAAAAATAAAAATATTCAGTGCCGGATGCTCTACAGGGGAAGAACCTTATACAATGGCCATCAGTTTATTGGAAGCCAAATCACGGGGATTAGAGTTTGACTTTGAAATATCAGCCTGTGATGTCTCTGCTGAAAGCATTCAAACAGCACAAAAAGGGATCTATCCTTTAGCCAAAACAGAACAGGTACCAATGGAAATCAAGAAAAAATATTTTTTGAAAAACGCAGACCCGCAAAAAAAACTGGTGAAGATTGTTCCCCAGCTTCAAACATATATCAATTATTTCACCCTTAATCTGTTGGAAGAAAAATACCATATCAATGATACATTTGATATCATATTGTGCCGGAATACCCTTATTTATTTTAACCGTGAAGTACAGGAACAAGTACTCAGTCAATTATGCAAAAAACTCAAACCGCATGGGTATCTGATCATAGGGCACAGTGAATCCATTATTGGCATGAGGCTTCCTTTGAGTCAAATCAAACCAACCATATTTCAAAAA
Source organism: uncultured Bacteroidales bacterium (assembly GCA_964615585.1). Taxonomy (GTDB): domain Bacteria; phylum Bacteroidota; class Bacteroidia; order Bacteroidales; family ML635J-15; genus JAQIBY01. The sequence continues at coordinate 9,551 of CAZTNS010000066.1, forward strand.
ACCTTTTAAATCATATCATTATGAGCAAATTAACAGACCAACAATTGCTGGAGGAACTTCAGAAACGGTTTCAACAAAACAGTGAAACACTGTATGAACTTCGGGAAATGACAGACAAATTGGTAGCAGTGAATAAAAAACTGGAAGAATCTGAATCCATGAAAAGCCACTTTATTTCCAACATTACCAATGACATCATCAATCCGTTTGCATCCATCCTGGGGCTTACAGAGCATTTGATGAACATGGGAAAAGAAGATTATGAAAAAATGCAGGATTTTGCCAGGATGATCCATGAAGAAGCATTTGAACTGGATTTTCAATTGAAAAATATATTCGCTGCAGCCAAACTCGAAGCCGGTGAATTTTTCCCTGAAATATCCAAAGTCAAAGTCATTGATTTGATTACAAACGTGATTAATACATATAAAATTTTAAGTGATAAAAAACATATTACCGTTGCATTTCACTATACCAATGCCTCAACAACGCGTAAGCAGGATTTTTTCAAAACCGACCCGGATAAACTTCAGCTTGTCTGTTCAAATTTACTGAGCAATTCAATATTGTTCAGCCCTGAAAATAGTGTAATTGGTATTACTCTTTCAATAACTGATGATCACATTGATTTTTCTTTTAAAGATCAGGGGATTGGAATTAGCAGGGAAAATAGTGATAAAATATTTGACCGCTTTTACCGGATAGATCATTCGATTAACTCGGAAAACAAAGGATTGGGGCTTGGATTGGCTGTAACCAAAGGAGTACTCGAAATGATGGGGGGGGATATCCGCCTGGAACATTCGGATAAAGAAACAATGTTTACAGTAAATATGCCTGAAGATTGTTCCGGAGAACTGGTCGGCCAGGCATCGTCCAATGGCAATGAAGTATTTTTTGATGAAGAAAACGAAATATTTTAGACAAATGATTAAGAACCATTCGTATTTTTTAAATCCGTCAAAGATATTTGTCAGCACCCAGGCCCTTGATGTGGTGACGGTTTTGGGCTCGTGTGTGTCTGTATGTCTTTATGACCGTATCCGGCAGATAGGAGGAATAAACCATTATATGCTTCCTTTATGGAATGGCAAAGAACTCCCTTCTCCTAAATTTGGTAATATCGCCATTGAAAAACTTATTCAAAAGATGATTGATCAGGGAGCAATGAGAAAAGATATTATTGCAAAAGTTTTTGGAGGTTCAGAAGTGATCCAGGCAACAAATGGGATGTTCCGTATAGGGCAAAAAAACATAGACATTGCTTACCAGATACTTCGTCAGGAAGGAATCCGTGTTGTTGCAGAAAGCACAGGCAGCCAGCAGGGAAGAAAGATCATGTTTCGCACATCCACAGGAGAAGTGCTGATGAAATATGTGAAAAGGCAAAACATATCACAATTAATAAATACAAACACATAAAATAAATAATTATGTCACAATGCAATGCATGCGGACAATGCTGCTATTATGAAATACCCTTAACCATACTCGATATTCACAGGCTGGCAAGTCATTTGAATATTGACGACAGGGCAGCGTTTGAAACCTATATTCAAAAGGGAATATCAAAAAAAAGTGGCCTGTTTATGGTCGCCAAGAAACAGGACCATTCATGTGTGTTTTTAGATAAAACAGACAAATGTTCTGTTCATAAGCATAAACCGCAAACCTGTGAGTTTTTCTTTTGCAATAATAATAACGAAACAAATGTAATGCCCTGGACATCCAATTGTACCACCACTGCTCAAAAACAAAAATTGTGGGAGCAATCAGTAGCCTCCCAGCTTACCCGAAAATACATAGAACGCAATGGAACAGAATGGCACGAACAGGATTTTAATAAATCATTGCTGAGTATTTATGATAATATTGTGACCGCCCGGGATCAAAAATTAAAGCTGGCACGTCTTCCCAACAACCACCCGGTTGGGATGATTTATAATTGCAAAACATGCGCTAACAAAGGAGCCTGCGCGAAGGAAACATTAGTGACACTATCAGATATGGAACGCATCATAAAAAAACTAAATATCTCATGGCAAACACTATTTGATGAGAAATTAGAGCAACAAATCAGCAATATCTCAGGAACATTTAAACTACACAGAGATATACATTGTGTGTTTTTTGATCCACAAAAACACTGTACCCTCGGAGAGGCCCAACCCCGTCATTGCAAATTTACCCCCTGTCCACAGAAAGCAAAAGACCATCAGCTCTTTGAATCATTTTATTTAGGAACAGGCAGCATTGAAGAACAATTTCAACACCAGGTAGCCATTGCTGTAACCCATGAATACATTGAAGAAAACGGAATGGCTTGTAACCTTTCAGCAATAGAAGGGAAACTTGATAAATACCACTATTATGTCTCCAATAAAACAGGGTTTAAAGAATTTTGCAAGCGCATCGCCAATTACCGGTATGTAGATGATACGCTTGTGTATAAACAATGTGGGGCTTCAGGTCAATAAACCATTAAAAAAACAAACACATGGACAAGCACAGCATATTAATCATAGACGATTCGGCAGTGGTGAGGCAGACCCTTACCGAGATCATTAATTCCGATCCTCAGCTTGAGGTGATGGGAACTGCTGCTGATCCGTATTATGCTGTCGAAAAGATAAAAAAAGAATCCCCGGATGTCATTACCCTTGATATCGAGATGCCCCGTATGGATGGGCTCACCTTCCTGAAAAAACTGATGAGCCAGCACCCCATGCCTGTGGTCATCATTTCGAGCCTGACAGCCGAGGGCACCGAGACGGCCATGAAAGCCATCCAATACGGGGCTGTAGACATCATCACTAAACCCAACATGGACACCCGCACCTTTATCCGGGAATCAAAGATACGCATCTGTGATGCCATCAAAGCAGCAGCCCATGCCAATATCAAGAAACTTCAGCAGCGCTTTTTCAGGGACATCAAAGTCCAGCCCAAATACTCTGCCGATGCAGTGATCTCCCATAAGCAGCCATTAAGTATGGCAGAGACCACTGAAATAGTTGTGGCCATTGGGGCATCGACGGGCGGCACCGAAGCCATTAAAGACATTTTGGTGCAATTGCCTCACGACACCCCCGGCATCGTCATTGTCCAGCATATGCCGGAAGTATTTACCAAGTCATACGCCGAGCGCCTTGACAGCCTTTCCAAGATCACTGTCAAAGAAGCGGCTACCGGCGATACGATCATCCGCGGGCGAGCCCTGATTGCCCCGGGCAATTACCACATGCTGGTCAAACGAAGCGGTGCCCGCTATTATGTTGAGGTTAAAACCGGGCAATTGGTCAACCGCCACCGCCCTTCAGTCGACGTGTTATTCCGTTCCACGTCACGCTATGCCGGGAAAAATGCCTTGGGCATATTGCTCACCGGGATGGGTGATGATGGAGCCAGAGGGCTTTTGGAACTCAAGCAGGCCGGTGCACCAACAATAGCCCAAAATGAAGAATCATGCGTTGTCTTTGGAATGCCAAAAGTCGCCATCAACATGGGAGCGGCAGACAAGGTCATGGATCTGAACGAGATCAGTAAACAAATTATAAAATATTGAATTATGGACGAAGCAATATTACAACAAAAAATAAACAATCAAAACGGGGAACAAAACGTCCCTAAAGAGAGTAAAATAAACGTTTTGTTAATCAATGGGAATTGGCTTCAATCAGAATTTATTACTACATTATTTGATAAAAATCAATTTCAACTTGATCATTATCAGGATGGATATGAAGCCTATGAGTTTTTAGAACTTAATAATGACCATTCTGTAGTTGTAATTATTAGTTATCAGCTTAAAAATATGAATGGGCTTGAAGTCATGCAACGGCTAAAATTATTAGGAAAAAAATATGCATTTATCTTCCTTACGGCCGATAAAACCGTGGAACGTGCCATAGAAGCTATGAAAGCCGGGGCACTCGATTTTATCCCCAAGACAGGAAACCTTGAAACCGACCTGCTCCCAATGGTTAGGAAAGTGTATCATATGCAGCAGGAATGCCTTGAACAGGAACGCATCAAACGCGAGCTTGATGAAAAAAACAAAGAACTCGCCAAGCTTTCCATCGTGGCCAGGGAAACCGACAATGCAGTGGCTATCTACAATGCTGATTTAGAGCTGGAATGGATCAATGAAGCATTTTATAAACTCTATGGATTCACCCGGGACTACATTCGCAACCACAAAGACAGCATAGATGTCAGCATTCTTGGAAACATCCGCATTAAACAAAACATAGATTCACACATCAAAAAACTTATTGACAACTGCATCATTCAAAAACAGCCGGTGAATTATACCATTCAAAACACCACCAGCAGCGGCGAAAAGATATGGGTGCAAACCACCCTGAACCCGGTATTGGATGACAACGGGAAAATTTCCAAACTGGTCACTGTTGATTCCAACATCACGGAACTGAAAAAGGCAGAAGAGCGAATTCGCAAGCAAAAGAAAAACATCACCGACAGCATCAACTATGCCCGTCGTATTCAAACCTCTATTTTGCCTGACGAAGAAACCGTACGCCAGTACTTTCCCGATTCGTTTATGATGTACATGCCCAAAGATGTGGTCAGCGGCGATTTCCCGTGGTTTTTTCGCCACAACGGAACGTTCTATATTGCAGCCGTGGACTGCACCGGCCACGGGGTACCCGGGGCGCTCCTGTCGTTTGTTGGGGTCTTCAATTTGATTAATATTGTAGACCACGACCGGGTGATCACCAGTGGTGAAATACTTGATATGCTGCATGGCCATATAAAAAAAACCCTTCGCCAGGATCGACAGGGCAGTAAAGCTACTGCTACCCGCGATGGGATGGATATTGCCCTGTGTAAAATTGACACGGAAAAAAAGATCGTGGAATACTCCGGTGCCCACCGGCCTTTGTATATGATAAAAAAAGGACAAATGGTTGAATTTGAAGGCGATGCCCGCGCCATCGGCGGCAATCCCTTGCGGGAAATGATGCTGGCCCGTAAGCTCCGAAAAAAACAACAAAAAGGAGACGAGGCCAAGCCTGTAGATGAAAAATTCACCACCCACACCATTGAATACAACCAGGGCGACCGCCTTTTTATGTTTTCTGATGGCCTGCCCGACCAGTTTAATGGTGAAGAACCACCAAAATATTCAAACGAACGGATCAGACAGCTCATCATATCTCATAAAAACCATTCCGTACATGAGCTTCATGATGCTTTTTATGAGGATTTCAATCAATGGAAAGCAGGCGGCCCGCAACTTGACGATGTATTATTAATAGGACTTCAATTATAAACTTAAAAATAGAATGACTATGGAAATGGAAAAAGCACATACTATCACGCCAAACTTCATCAAAACAGCATTTGATATGTATCAGATGATGAAGGACAGTAACATCACCCTGATGTACGAAGGTGAAATATCCCAGAACATCACCAAAGCATTTACCAGCATGGCTGAATCGGATATGAGAAAAGAGGAAGAAGATGAATCCATCCAGCAGCGGGTATATCACGTGATGGTTGAATGCCTTCAAAACATTGGAAAACATGCTGATATTATAACCGACGAGCAGGGAAATGAATTCGGCAATGGCATGTTCCTGGTGCAACGAGAAAAAGACAAATACAGCATTACCACCGGAAATGCTGTAGAAATCGAGAAAGCCAGAAGTCTAAAAGTATACCTTGACAAGATCAACAGCCTGGATAACGACGGGTTGAAAAAACTCTACAAGGAAATTCTTTCTACCGGTAAGCTCTCAGATAAAGCCGGGGCAGGACTTGGATTTGTAGACATCGCGAAAAAAACAAAACAAAAATTCGGGTATCATTTTTTGCCCATCAATGAAAACATCACCTTTTTTATATTAAAAATTACAGTTCCCAGAACCTAAAAAATATATGTACCATGGAAAAATTATACATTCCTAAAACCGATGAAACACCGGAGGTCAACTTTGATCCGGCAGGCAACATCTTTGAAATGAGTGGCAAGTCGCTGCCAGAAGATGTTACCGATTTTTTTGATAAAGTCGTCAACTGGCTGGAGGAATATGCTAAAAACCCCAATGACGAGACCGTCTTTGATTTTAAGCTGACTTATTTCAACACGGCCACAGCCAAGCTGATCTTCGACATTCTTAATGCCCTTGAATCCATCAGTGAAAACGGAAAGAAAGTCTTGATCAAATGGCACTATTCCGAAAAAGACGAGGACATGAAAAACGCTGGTGTTGAGTATGAAGACCTGGTGGAAGTGGATTTTCAACATGTACCTTATTAAGAAGGTTAATTGTTAATTGTTAATTGTTAATGGTTAATGATTAATTAGTGCCTGTCTATAAAGTCAGTGTCCAGGTTATAAAGTCCGAATTCGAGGCTTTCGAAGATGGAAAAATAAGGAGTTTACCCGCGTAAATGGATTGTTTTTTTCATCGAGCATAACGAAGAAGTCGGACTTTATAGACAAACACTAATCACACCCCCACTCAACTCTTCAACTCCTCAACTCA
>CAZTNS010000067.1:0-15936 GCA_964615585.1 uncultured Bacteroidales bacterium
CTGTTACACTCACATTGTCTGTGTTTGTACAGCCGTTATCATCAGTAATGGTAACAGTATAAGTTCCGTCTGCATCAGTTGTCGCGCTGGTAATGGTTGTATCTTGACTGTTTGAAGAGAAACTATCGGGACCATCCCAATTCCAGGCAGTTGCATCTCCGCCGGATTCTGTCAGATCAATATCATCGCCTTCGCAAACAGGGGAGTTGCTGCCGGCCGTGGCTGTTGGTGTATTGACAGAGATTGCCTGACAAGTTTGGGTGCTTGCGCCACAGGCATTATCTGCCGTTACACAAATATCTCCCGAACTTGTGCCAAAGTCAACCGTTATTTCTGTGTCCCCCTGGCCGCTGACAATGCTTGCACCTGAAGGCACTGTCCATGTATAGGATGTGGCATCGTCCACTGCCGATATGCTGTATGTTTCGGCTGTGGCATTTTCGCACACGGTGGTATTCCCGCTGATTGTACCGGGTTGCGCAGGTACTGCATTGTTGATATCAAAAAAGTAATCTTCACTTGCTGAAGGGGTATCTGTTATTGAAGTGTAATCACCGGAAACATAAGCTGTAAATTTCAATTCATCTTCCAGCTCATAAGGAAAATACGACCGAAGTGATTTTTGTTTAATTTCCGGCTCTTCTGTTGTTGTTGAACCATGGTATTCTATACGCGGGGAGGCACTACCGGCTTCACCGAATTGTATCATCTGGATATGCTGTAAATACTTTCCTGAACTTACCGTTAAAATATAGCTTTTGGCATTTCCTGCAAAAAAGGTAAAATGTTGCATTCCCCTTTCATGTGTGCCTTCGTAATCTGCAACTTTTCTTCCCGAAACGTCATAAACATTTAAGGTAAAATCATCGCGTTCAGGCACAAAAACATCGATATCTGTTTTTGTTTCAAAGGGATTGGGATAATTCTGAGATACCGAAAACCCGTTTTGTCCGCCGGAAACAGGATCAATACCTGTTAAAACTATGGTCAATACGGTATCATTCCAGTACAGGGTTGTGTCTCCGCCTTGAGTAAGGTTCTCAATAAGCACACTGTCTGATGCGGCGTACTCACATGTGTGGTTGGCCGTGAAGCTAAAAGAAATTTCCTGGGCATTGAGTGAAAACACAAATGCCAACAGGGATAAGCAAAGTAACGGTAGTTTTTTCATGGAAATTTAATTTTAGGTGAGTTCTAAAAATTTATTTTTTTAATTTGATTACCGTAAAATACAGAACCCGTCAAGCATTATCCAATAATCATGAACAAATAATAAATATATTTTAGTATGCAAATTTAACAATTATTTTATTCTGTGAGAAACGTTTAGCCGGCTGAAGGATAAGGAAGGACAAAATGGGGTGTTTCTGAAGGGAAGTGGGGTGTTTGGTTACCCCCGGGGTTACTCACATTTGACCTGCTTCGGCAGGCTTACTTCAACTTCACTCAGCACATCGCAGTACGGCGCAGCACATCCCAGAAGATCGCAATACATCGTTTTCAGGGCTAAAGCCCTTTTTTTTCTCTTTTTCCCCCGACCTTCAGTTCAGGGTTAATCAAATAAGGCATCGAAAAATGAGCCGTTTTTCCACACCCGAAGAATAACCGTCATAAATTTTATCAAATTTTCTGGAATACAAAACGTATGTATAAAATCCATCCATAATAAAAAAGGAAGCCTTATGCTTCCTATTCGTGAGTCATACTGGATTTGAACCAGTGACCTCTTGCCTGTCAAGCAAGCGCTCTAAACCAACTGAGCTAATGACTCGTGATGGCAAGATTATAAATAATTTTCATTCCTGCAATGCCTCTTTTTGTTATGCGTTCATTTTATTTTCAATCTCTTCGACACTGACAGGAAAATCTGCCATCAGGTCTTCACATCCGTTTTCGGTAATGAGTACATCGGTTTCGATGCGAACCCCCAGACCTTCTTTTTGAATGTATATTCCGGGTTCACAGCTCAATACCATACCCGGCTTTAATGGTTGATTTTTCTCACCTACATCATGTACATCCAGGCCAATAAAATGGGTAAGGCCATGAGGAAAATAAAGCTTATAAGCAGGGTCATCTCCGGTAGCAGATTGGATATCATTTTTTGTTAACAGTCCGATTTCCAGCAACTTTTCTTCCATTATTTTACCGGTTTCTTTGTTGATATTGTTGATGGTATTCCCCGGCTTAAACAATTTCATCGCATCGTAATACACATCAAGCACTGCTTCATATATTTGCTTTTGCCGTTCTGTGTATCTGCCGTTTACCGGTATTGTCCGTGAGCAATCTGACGGATAAAGTGAATATTCCGCCCCAAAATCCATAAGCAACAATTCCCCGTCTTCGCAGGTTTTGTTGTTTTTGGTATAATGCAGGATACAAGCATTTTCACCGGCAGCAACAATCGGCGCAAAACTCATGTAAGCAACACCGTGATTTTGCATTTCATACCGCAGGGTAGCTTCAACCTGGTATTCTGTCATCCCCGGCTTTAGGTTGTGCAATACAGAAAGATACGCATGATGTGTAATGTCAATGGCTTTGCGGATAAGCTCAACCTCTTCAGGTTCTTTTATCACCCGCAATTCATGTATTCTCGGGCAGATGTCTCCAATGTATTTCCCCGATGCGCTGAAAATTGAAGAAAACTGATCATAAAATAATTTTCCCGGCGTTTTAACCGCGGTATTGATTTTTCTGGTTTCATGCAGGTTAATGCTTATTTTTCTGCTTTTGTTGATGTGTTTTTTCAACAAAGGTTCCAATTCATCCATCCACTGGACATTTTGTATTCCACTCGCCAGGGATGCTTGTTTTTTATCAAGCCTGGGGCCGTCCCACAAACGTACCTTTTTATTGGTTTCTTTAATCACCAGAGCTTCATGCAACACAGCATCAATATCTTTATGCATGATCAAATATGACCAATCCTGATCTATGCCGGTAAGCCAGAAAAAATCAGAATCCTGCCGGAAATGATAGTACTGATACCCATTCCGCGGATAATTTATATTGGAAACAACGATGGAAGTTTCTCCCGTTTGCATGGTTTCAAATAATTTTTGACGGTTTTTTTTGAACAATTCAGGTATTGACGAATATCTCATGTGTTGTGTCTTTTATGTTCCACGTTGTGTTTATGGTTCTTTCCAGTCGTTGTGTTCTTTGAGCAGTGTTTTCATGGCTTCAACAGCCTGCTCCTCCGGAATGTTTTTCACAACGGGAATTTGTCCTTTAAACAAGCTGATTTTTCCTTTCCCCGCTCCGATGTAACCGTAATCAGCATCCAGCATTTCGCCGGGACCATTGACAATACATCCCATAACTGCGATTTTAAGGCCATCAAGGTGTCCAAACTCCTTTTTTATAACGCCGGTGGTTTTTTCAAGATCAAACAGGGTACGGCCACATCCGGGACATGAAATAAATTCAACTTTGAAACGACGAATTCCTGCCGCTTGCAACAACTCAAATACGGCATCGTTCGCTTCTGCAATATTTTTTCCTTCCGGTTCATAAACCACTCCCGCCATTCTGTTTTCGACAAGGATAGCGCCGTATTCTGCAGCCAGGGCTGTGGCATTTTTGATTTTTTTGTTGAGTTTTAGAAGCACCGGTGTTTTTTCAGCGCGGTTTTGCAGCCGGGTTATAAAACTTCGCACTTCACCAACAGGGTGGTCGGAATTTGTATTCAAAAGCACAGCAGGCTCATGGCTATTTAAACTTTCTTCCAGTTCTTTTTCATCCAATGCATCATAAGTACATTCAATAATATCTGGTTTGTTGTTATTATTCAAATTTTCTGCTTTAACAAGGGAAGCATCCCCGGAAGATGTCTTCAAATCAGCCTTTTCGCACAGGATAGATGCCTCTGTGTTCACCCCTGAAATGCTTTCCGGTTTGACAATCAGCATTTCGGGGCTGCACTTACCTGACCTCCATATTTGTGCTTCATGATCGAATGTAAAATGCAGTGCTTTGAGTGTTTTTTCCGTTATGCTTTTGAATTTACGAAGATCGGCCGATACAACGGTTTTATCATACAAATCAGGCAACTTGCTTCTGTCCACACCTTCGAACGTATCGTATTCAGGAGCATAAACAGGCAGGCGTGTAATGCCTGTTTGTTTCTTTTGAAACACATCCACCAATGCTTGTGCTACGGGAATTTCTTTTTCAGGGGGTTCTGTTAATGAAACCCTGACGGTATGTCCGATGCCATCTGCTAACAATGCTCCAATACCCACTGCAGAACGCATGCGCCCTTCTTTGCCTTCGCCGGCTTCTGTTACACCCAAATGCTGAGGAAAACAGACGCCCTCTTCCATCATCCTGGCATTCAAAATCCTGCTTGCTTCTACCATAACACGGGGATTGCTTGCTTTCATGGATAATATCAACTTGTCAAATGCTTCTGCCCTGAAAATGTGGTAAAACTCCATAGCGGCTTCTACCATGCCTTCAGGGGTATTTCCATACCTGCTCATAATGCGGTCAGACAAGCTCCCAAAGTTACTACCAATGCGAATGGCTGTTCCATGCTTTTTACATATCCGAATGAGGGGAAGCAATTTCCTGTGCATGCGTTCGAGCTCCAGATCATATTCCTCTTGTGAAATACGTTGATTCATAAATTTAGCCCTGGGGTCAACGTAATTACCGGGGTTAATGCGGACTTTCTCAACAATGGCTGCAGCAATTTCTGCGGCTTTCGGATTAAAATGCACATCAGCAATCAGGGGTTTTTTATATCCATCGGTGTATAGTGAATTTTTTATTTGTCTTAAAAATTCGGCTTCTTTAATACCGGGAGTCGTAATCCTGACAAAATCTGCCCCTGCATCAAAAATACGTTTGCATTGGTCTGTTGTTGCTTTTAAATCCATGGTATTTGTGTTTGTCATGGATTGCAACCTAACGGGATGACTTCCCCCTACCGGAATGTTACCAAGCTTTACAACCCTGGCAGGAAACCGTTCATAATTTGCTAAATCTATGCAATACCTTTGTTTCATAAATTTTACCAATATTTAAAGCTTAAAGATACAGAAATCCAACGGGAATTAATAAATTTGTGCAACAGATCAAAAACACGGTATATGTCTATTGAAGTTCAAAACATCACAAAATTGTACGGCAAACAAAAGGCGCTTGACCAGGTTTCTTTTACGGTAAAAACTGGTCAGATCGTAGGTTTTATAGGCCCCAACGGTGCCGGAAAAACAACTGCTATTCGAATCATTACGGGGAGCATTCCACCGACAAGTGGCACCGTTCAGGTAGAAAATCTGGATGTAAGTGAGCATGCTTTACAGGTAAAGAAACTGATTGGTTATTTACCTGAAGACAATCCTTTATATGATGATTTGTATATACGTGAATACCTGAATTACGTTGCCGGCATTTATAAAATCAAAAATAAGAAAAGCAGGGTTGATGAAGTGATCAAACTAACAGGGCTTACCAAAGAGATAAAGAAACAGATCGGAGCTCTTTCGAAAGGATACAGGCAACGGGTTGGCCTTGCCCAGGCAATCATTCACGATCCGGAAGTGCTTATTCTTGATGAACCAACCAGCGGGCTTGATCCCAATCAGATTGTAGAAATAAGAAATCTTATTTCCCGCCTGGGAAAGAAAAAAACGGTAATTCTTACTACACACATCATGCAGGAAGTTGAAGCCATTTGCGACAGGGTTATCATCATTAACAACGGTAAAATCGTTGCAGACGATAAAGCTTCAGAGCTGTCATTATCTGATAAAGATATATTTACAGTCATTGTTGAATTTGACAAAAAAGTCAATGCATCAGACCTAAAAAGCATTGAAGATGTGATAAAAACTGTAAAGATTGAAGGCAATAAGTACCTGGTAGAAAGCAAGTCAGGAAGTGATATCAGGCCAAAATTATTTCAGTATGCCGTAAAAAACAACATGACGGTATTGTCTATGAATTTGAAAGCCAAGAGTCTGCAACAAGTTTTTCAGGAATTGACAAGGTAAATACTACCGTTGCAGTAGGAATGTTCAGGTTGTTGGCTGCATGTGATACAATGAAAAATAAAGTCTTAACATACTGGCAGGATTTCTGGTATTTGTTGTATCCGAAGGTCTGTGATGCATGCGGAAAAAGCCTTATGCAACAAGAAGAAATTCTTTGTACCGAATGCCTTGTAAAACTCCCGCGCACTTCTTTTCATGATGACACAGAAAATGAACTTGTTCAGGTTTTTTGGGGCCGGGTAAACATTGAACAAGCCACAGCCTTGATCCATTTTGTCAAGGGCAGCGCATACCGCAAACTCATTCACAAATTGAAATACCAAAACCGTGCCGATATTGGTGAATTTCTGGGGCGTGAACTTGGTTCCGAGCTTAAAGAATCGCACAAATTTCAACGGATTGATTATATTATTCCTGTACCTTTGCACCCTGATAAGCAAAAAGTACGTGGATACAACCAGGCTGAGATGATCGCAAAAGGCATGTCATCGGTAATGGATGTGCCTGTGAGTACTGACAATCTTGTGCGCAAATTATTCACAAAAACCCAAACCAAAAAAGGCCGTTATGATCGCTGGGAAAATGTATCCAGGGTGTTTGATGTACAAAAACCTGATGAGTTCGCAAACAAATATGTGCTTTTAGTTGACGATGTGATTACCACAGGAGCCACCATAGAAGCCTGTGCCCAAAAGCTGCTCAGCATAGAAGGCACTAAAGTAAGCCTGGGATGTATTGGGATGGCCGGGGCAGGATAGGTTGACAGTGATTGTTAAGCACGTTAAAAAATGATTTTATTGGAGAAATGTGACTAATCCCGGTATGTGTTCAATGGTGTTTGCCTGCTCGTTGCTGGCGACCGCCAAGCAGGTTTGAACGTAACTTGGGATTACAATTATAGCGTAGGCAGTATTGAATGCATATCGGTATAAGACGCGCCAGAAAAGCGTATCCGCTACATATTCGCGGACAGTAAACATCAAGAAAAAACAATAGATTGCACTCCCTGTTGAATAATTATTAAATTATTTGTTGATTTTGTAGTGCATTTTGTATCTTTGCAGAAATACGTTTTAAAACTATGGAAATCCTATATCAAAAATTTGAAACGCTTTTGCAAAATACAACAACAGATTTTAAACGTTATTTATACAAAAAAGTCTCGTGGGAGAGCCGTATGGTTGGTATAATTGGCGCCCGTGGTGTTGGGAAAACAACAATGATTTTGCAGTATATCAAAGAAAATTTAACCACCAAAAAAGCACTTTATGTATCCGCTGATGATATTTATTTTGGTGAAAACAGACTTGTTGATTTAGCAAACAAATTTTATAAAAATGCCGGTGAATATTTGTTTATTGATGAGATTCACAAATATGCAGACTGGTTGCATGAATTAAAAGACATCTACGATTCATTCCCTACCCTAAAAGTTGTATTTACCGGGTCTTCGGTACTGGATATACTTAAAGGTTCTGCAGATTTAAGCCGTCGTGCAATAATTTACAAACTTCACGGACTTTCATTTCGGGAATATTTGACATTCTTTCATAATTACGATGTAAGTGTTTATTCCCTAAAACAAATAATTGATAATGAGGCAAAACTCCCGGATATAAAACATCCTCTTCCATTATTCAATGACTATTTAAACCGTGGGTATTATCCTTTTGGTATTGAGGGTGAAATAAATTTACGATTGCGACAAATTATTGTCCAAACTTTGGAAACAGACATTCCTCAATATGCTAATTTAAATGTAAGTACTGGTCGCAAACTAAAAAGATTATTATCAATTATCGCTGAGAGTGTGCCATTTAAACCCAATTTTTCTAAAATAGCAGACATAATTAGCGTGAGTCGGAATTCCTTGGATGACTATTTTTTATACATGGAAAATGCAGGACTTATAGGTCAGTTACGAAATAAAACAAGTGGTATTCGTGGATTAGGGAAGGTTGATAAAGTATATTTAGATAACACAAACATCACATTTAACCTTGTAGGAGACAAATCGGATGTGGGAAATCTGAGAGAAACTTTTTTCTTCAATCAAATGCGGGTAAAAAATGAAGTGATATCTTCAAAAAACGCTGATTTTGTTGTTGATAATTTTACGTTTGAGGTAGGTGGAAAAAACAAGAAACAAAGTCAAATAGAAAAAGACGGAAAATCATTTGTGGTAAAAGATGATATTGAATATGGTTATCTTAATGTAATACCACTTTGGGCGTTTGGATTAAATTACTGAAACAGAATTGAAAATACCTACCCTTTCCCATGCTTTCGCTGATAAAGTTACAGCTGGTCTGAAAGTTACACCCGGGTGCATATAACCGGGATGCTAACACCATGCCTTATAGTTGTATTACCACCGACCTGCATTTTCCGGCGCATGTCCCAAATGATCCAGCACACGATCAACAATGGTATCCACCAACTCATTTATATTTTCAGGTTTGGAAAAAAACGATGGGCATGCAGGTATGATTGTGGCTCCGGCAAGGGACAACAATTTCATGTTTTCGATGTGAATGAGGTTAAAGGGTGTTTCCCTGGGCACCAGTATCAGTTGTTTTTTTTCCTTTAAGATCACATCGGCAGCCCTTGTGACAAGGTTATCGGCAATGCCATGCGCCATTTTACCCAGGCTCCCCATCGTACAGGGAATCACAACCATCTTACCGGCAACAGAAGACCCTGAAGCAAACGGCGCCATGAAATCATTTTCATGGTACATCTTGTGCCTGAATTCAGGCAGCACTCCCATCTCTGTTTTCCACACCAGTTTTGCCACTTCAGACATGATGATTGAGATATCGGGAGCATTTTTCGTGTTTTCGAGTTTTTCAATCAGCCTTTTGGCATAAATGCATCCGCTGGCACCGGTGATGGCTATAACGATATGTTCAGTTTTATTAAAATGCATAATATAATGTAAAATGAAGGACGTTGTTGTACTCTCCAAGATCCAACAGCCAGGTTTGTTCGCCCGGGTGATCACGAACAGGTAAAACACTGTAGCTGTAACGAAAATTTACCGCCCATTTTGGAGTAAACCAATACGCCACACCCACATGACCTGTAATATCATATTTTCTGAAAGGCCTTTTTGGTTTGTCCAACCAACCGCCTCCGTCATCATCTTCTTTGGCTTCGATCAGATAAGCAGCGCCCAAGCCGATCTCAAAAGCAATGTCTGTTCCGAAACTCAATCGAAAAAGGCCGGGCACTTCAATTTTATCGGTAACATATTGAAATGTCACCGGAGCTTCAATATACCTGAGCCGCAAATTATAATAATCATAAAAAGATGAATTATCATCAATGTATTCATATTTGCTGCCTTTTTGCACAAACACCAGGTCTATCTGATAATTCCAGTTTCCGGGCATCGTACGGCGCACAAAAAAACCTGCTTTGGGTCCGATTTTACTGTACCCGCCTTTATTGTCTCCGTTGTATTGTGTCACCACAGGACCGGCACACACACCGCCCTTAAAATCCTGCGCTGACAACGACATCATTGACATTATGGCCATTACAACCAGGATAATGTGTTTTTTGTGGTTCATGATGTGAAGATAATAAATTTAAGGGAATGGTTTATTTCTACTGGTCAAAAAGGGGAACTTCTTCTGCCTGCAATACTTCATAACTGTCGCTGTCGTACACAAAAGCCACGATATGGAGGTATTGTGGATTCCAGTCATCATCAACAGCCATGCTATAAGACTTTGTAAATTGGTCACCCACAGAAACAGCGGCATTTTCTGTGTTAACGGATTCCCCATAAGCACCATTCATGCTTGCACGAAGCACATGGTTATGTTCATAATCTTCAACACCATCCGGTTCCTCCAGCGATTTTTGCCATTGGATGATATTGGATTCAACAATATAAACACAAAGATGCAGGTTGCGTTTTGAATTTAACACCGCTTCAACAGACACATCCGAAGTAATAAGGCTGTCCTGTTGTGCATAACCGGTCTCAATTTCAACATTAAATTCAGGGTAGGTTTGTATGTATTTTGCCACTTCGCTGCGCCAAGCCTGCACATTGAATAAGTTTCCGGAAGCAAATTCATTGATGGTTGCTGTGGGTTTACTGCTTATATTAAAATATCCATCTGATGTAATGCCTCCATCTCCACCCAGTTCAATGCTGAGGTTATTTGTAAAATCGTAATGGTATGGTTCCGTTGTATCACTGGTTACCGGCATGGCATCAATACCACAATGCACGGCTACAGGAACAATCGCCCCGGGAAAAGCCGATTGCAATGATTCAATTTCTTTGTGACCTTCAGGGCAATTCGGGCATAAGTGAGCTGTAAATTCAATGATCAATATTTTTCTGCCATGCCATACAACAGCGTCTTCTTCTATATAGGGTTCATCAATTTCATCGCACTGAACGAAAAATAAACCTGCAAAGCATAAAAGCAAAGGTAAGTACAACAGTTTTTTCAGTGATGGCATATATTTATTCATTTTCATTCTCATTAAAAGGTACTTGAAATTGATAACACCACACCATTTGAAGCAGGAACAAAACGGCACACACCACCGACACACATAACACCCTGACGTTGTTTTCCGTATGACAACTGTATGCGGTTTCCTCCTTTGACGTATCCCATGCCCAGGGTAAAATAATGCGTTCTCTGGTCTTTTTCCGGATTGCCGTAATTCCAGTTATCCACGATGGTAAAAAATACATCAGAGGCATTTATTTCAAGCAAACCCAGTGCCCAGTTTCCTTTGTCCTGGTCTGTAAACATGCCCTGGAATTCCGTCGTAAAAGCATAGTTTGAATTAAGCTTATAGCTCAGGTCAGCAATGCCAATATGGGCTTTGATCATTCCGTGGTATTCACTTTGCAGCAGGATGTTGTTATCGAGTGTCAAATGCTGATAGGTCAATACAGACTTGAATTGTTTTGACCATTTTTTGGTTACTTCAACATTGATGTCTTCAAAATACAGATCCTCGCCAACGCTGAAAAACCTGGTTTTATACCCATCTGTTCCCATGGCATTTAATGGGATGGTATCGTTTATTGGTTGTTTATCAATGTTATGGACACGAGAATAATTCAATGCTATCTGCGTACCATATTTTCCACCAAGTGTGGTTTTTCTTTTGAATTTATAAAATATTTCAGCCTGCACACCCCATTCTCCAACGGGTTGTGTTGCATAAGGATAATAAGCAGCAAGCGAGTATGTATGATTTTTTGTGATTTCAGGTATGTGATTGATGTTTAAATCTGTCAGAACGGCGTTTCTATCGGAACGGAAACTCATGTTATCAATCCATTTGGTACTCACCAGAATACCCAATCCACTTTGGGAGTATGTAGTAGTAGCAAGAAAAGCTTGTCCCGGCTTATAAATATAATTGTTATCCTGGGAGGGATCATTGATTTTATAGGCGTATTCTGTCTCAAGGTTAAACAATTTATAATTGATGTTAATACGGGCAGCTGTTGTTGCCACATTTTCCGGGAGCACATACACCGGGTCGTTGTCATCCTGGTATTTACTGACAAAACTCCCTCCGAGGCGCACCCTGAGCATTTTGTCCATCAGGGGCTTAATCACATCGTTGATGCCAATTTCAGCATCAAAACCACGAACAATACCCGGGCCATAATCAAAGTAATAGCGTTGTTTCCCCACCAGGCCGGTAAAATTCAAACCAAAAGCAGGACTGTATTTCACCCTGACGCCATCGAGGGAATTATCAATGCCGAGGTTTTTTTCTTCATAAGTACGTAATGAAAGGCCATTCCCAAATTGCTCGTAAAAATTTCCCGCGGTAATTTCCAGGCCGTTTTTTGAAAAACGTGCCCAGCGATGTGGAATGCCTACCCCATCATTGCGACCATCCTCTCCGGGGAAACCTGCAAGGGTATTCAAATAACCTTCATATCGAAGTCCGGCAGAAAAATTCCCTTTGTTGTAAGTAAAATTGGCGTAGGAATTCATCAGCAGGCGTTCATCGGGAGACACTGCATTGATGGTGGTATCGGACATATAATACTGAAAATCTCCCTGGAAATTTCCGGTAATTTTTCCTTCCTGAGCTGTTAACTGCAATGAAATAAACACCACCATTACCGGCAGATACCTGAAAAACAATCTCATAATTATCCGGTATTACACGCTGAAATTATCAATTCTTATTCATTATTAACTGTGATTGCCTGAATTTGTTCATACACCTCTTCCTCATCACCTTCCATGTACGATGTATGCTGCCACACCACTTCGCCTTCCGAATTAAGCAAAAACGTGTGTGGAATGTTGACCACATTCATAGCCCTTTTTAAATCTGAATTGGAATCAACATACACATCAAACTCCCAACCTTTTCCATTGACAAAGGGGGCAACACGATGCATGCTGCGTGCATTGTCTGTTGAAATTAAGATAATTTTTACGCCTGTTTCTTCTTCCCAGTCAGGATACAATTCGTTGTAAGCATTGAGTTCCTTGATACAGGGCTTGCACCAGGTAGCCCAAAAGCAGAGCAAAACCGGGCCTTCTTCGTTTTGGATGACATCACCGGATTGTACGGTTTGACGTTCCATGGTTTTTAGCTGAACATTGTTAATGGATTGTGCCTGCATCAAGTTAAAAGACAAAAACAAACCAAACACAATGGTTAAGAAAATACGCTTCATATTATCAGTTTTTAATTCAGCAATTTAATGCAAAGATTGCACCAAAGATAATGAAAGGAATATAAAAACAACACGAAGAAACGCCTTGGTGTTTTTTCTATTTTACAACCAGTTTTTTAACACCTGAAAAAGCTTTATTTCTGATTTCAACAAGGTATATACCGGGGGCAAATCCGGAGACATCAACCAGGCCACCTGCAAATTTCATGTCTTCAAGCACCATTTGACCGGTTATGTCATACACAATTAATTCAACAGAAGCGTGCAGAATGTCAATATACACATTTTTATGTGCCGGATTCGGATAAATTCTGAACCCATCATTAAACAGGTCTTCAATGTTTTGAACAATAATGTTATGACAGGCAGATGTATCCACGCATCCATTCAGGGTAATCTGAACCGCATAATTTCCAGTTTCATCCGGGTAAAATGATTGCAAAACAGCTCCATCAACCGGGAACATATCATTGTCACAATCCAGCCACTGATAATCAGCTACATCCTGATTTGCCATAAGGCTTGTATCGGCATGCACAACTGATGTATCCACAACGGTTATGCTGAGGTCAAATGTCATGATGCTGTCGCAGCCAACGGTATTTGTCACGGTATCGTAATAAATCCCGGAATTGTACACTATCTGTCCCGATGGCATCATAAACGAATCGCAGGCATGGATATCCTGTTCGGAAAATGTACTTTCCAGCACCGTTAAATCAATCTCTATGACAGAATCGCAAAGTGCAGCATTGGGAATGGTATCAAAGTACACACCTGATTCAGTGTACAGATTATCTGCCGGTGATGCATAAACATCACAAACTACTTCTGTCAGGTTGATGTAGGTGCTTTCACGAATGTTGAGTGTGATTTCTATGATGCTGTCGCACATACTTTCATTCATTATTGTATCATAATACACTCCGCTTTCGGTGTACAGATGTCCGGCGGGAGACAGATATACATCACAGGCATCTTCATCAATGCTTGCATAAGTAGTTGTTCCCAGATCCAGCGATATTTCTATAATGCTGTCGCAACCAACACCATTTGGAATGGTGTCGAAAAACACTCCTGAACTGTACCACACCTGTCCGGAAGGGGAAACAAATGAATCACAGGCATGCACATTCATTTCCGCATACGTACTTTCCAAAACTGTCAGGTTGATTTCTATGATTGAATCACATAACATATAATTGGGTATCGTATCGTAATGTATTCCCGATTCAGTTAAAATTGCTCCCGAAGGCGCTTGATAAGCATCACAAACCTCTTCGTTTATCGTGCTGTTTGTTGTGCCGATGACATGAATTAATTCTGTGATTGTACTGTCTGCATTTGTTGAGGTATCTGTAACGGTAAGGCTTACCAGGTAATTCCCGGTTTCGTAATATACATGGGATGCAGCAGAGTCTGAGCTAATTGCACCGTCGCCAAAATCCCAAAAACAGCTATCGCCATCGATGCTTGCATTTTGGAAATTAATAATCGTCGAATCGCAGTTTTCAATCCGGTTATAAGTAAATTCAGCAATTGGCAGAGATATTTTTTCTATGGTATCAACGGTTGGTGAAGACCACATTCCCAGCGTGTCCTTAAATTGATAATGCAACGTATATTCGCCTTTCCACATTTGTGTCATATCAATTTGTTCCTGCAGGGAAAAGAAAGCTTGGGAGGGGATTACGGGATTTATAACAGCACTGTTAAAATCATCATCAAACCAATAGCGATATGCAATGATTTCATTATTCATTGTCAGCGTTTCCTGTATCTTATAAATAAACTGCGAAACGGTGCTGCTCCATTGGCCTCTGCTATCTAAAAACCGCATATAAAAAATGTGTACGCCTGGGTTTAGATTGGTGGCATCAATATCGGTTGCCAGCATTAGGTTTTGTGTTCCGGTAAGGGGTTCGGTAATGGCCTGATCATACGTATCATCAAACCAATACTGATAAGCTACAATATCATTTGAAGCGAGACCGCCCTGGTCCTCAGCCATCTTATAAATAAACTGCGAAACAGTACTGCTCCATTGGCCTCTTTCATCCTGAAATCGCATGTAAAAAATATGCACACCGGAACTGATTGCAGTTGCATCAATATCAGAAATCAACTGAAAATTTGAGGTGGATGGGATGGTTTGAGAAACAGCTTCATCGTATGCATCATCAAACCAATATTGATATCGTGTGATTCCATTATTCTGGACAGAAACCTGTTCTGAAAATTTATAGAAAAATTGCGCTGTCGGTGAGCTCCACTGTCCCCTGTTGTCTTTGTAACGAATATAAAAAATGTGTACTCCGGACGCCAATGATGTTGCATCAATGTCTGTCAGCATTTGATAATTCTGCGAAGCTGTAACTGTTTGGTTAATTGCACCATCAAAGTCATCATCAAACCAATATTGATATTCGGTAATTTCATTGGTTGCTCCAGCTCCTTGTGTGGAAATTCGATATATAAACTGAGCCACCGGACTGCTCCACAAACCATTGTCATCCTTAAAGCGAAGGTAAAAAATATGTACGCCGGGTGTCAGATGAGACGCATCAATATCTGTCTGAAGGTTTACTGTTTCGCCGGGTGTAAGTGTTGTTGTTGTAGCCACATCAAAATCATCATTGAACCAGTATTGGTATGCATTGATTTGATTCTGTGCAGACAAAGCCAGGCTGCCAAGCAAAATTGATGTTATGAAAATCAGGCGTTTCATAATCAATTATCCTGAGCGTTAACTTCAACATCCACATTAAGAAATCCGTTTTCATCTGTGCCGGAGCTGATGGTTTTTGCACTTACATGTGGATTCTGAGGAACAAAGCCTTCTTTCAGAGGGAACAAGCCGCCATAAATCCCTGCCTGCGTACCATCGTCTCCCAGGTAAGTAGTTTCAGCCACGGTGTCTAAATGGTAGTCATCATCAAAACTGAATGGATATGCAGGTACGGTAATAAAAACCGTTGCCAAATCCACATCTTTATAATTGTTTACATCAATCGGCGTGCTGCCAAAATTGGGTGAATCATGCTGAGTTACACAATTTTGTATTGTGTTTGAAGCCCCATCAATCAAATATGCATTTGTTGAATGAAAAATACAATTGCTGATCAAATTGGTATTTGAGCTTGAAATAATGTCATAACTTGCACTTGAAGGGGTGTATAAAAACGAAGAATTTTTAATAGAATTTGAGTTTGAATTATAGATTCTTTCATTAAA
>CAZTNS010000068.1:0-15593 GCA_964615585.1 uncultured Bacteroidales bacterium
TAATCATTTTGAAATGCAATTGGTAAAATATTCCACGAAATTTGCAGTAGAACCGTTTTTTTAGGCACCCTAAATATTGGATTGTTTATCTATAATTTGCTTATATTTAATTGTTTATAAACTGCGAAACTTCAGTAAACTTATTAAAAAAAGACAAAAAAAAGTTTGTTTTTGATGCACAATTCTCACAAAACACCAGATATCCAGTTTTGTAAGATTTTGGTACCGTCTTTTGTCATAAACGATTCGGGGTGAAATTGCACCCCTGTCCACGGATAAGTTTCATGGCGATATGCCATGATAAATCCCTCATCAGACTTTGCTGTGACAATTAGCTGCTGTGGCACCGCTTCAATTATCCAGCTGTGATACAACCCAACCTGACATTGCCCGGGAACACCGGCAAATAAAGCATCATCATTGCATACTTCCAATGATTTTTTTTGACCGTGCATAACCTGAGGCAAATGTGCCAATTGCCCGCCGCAATAAACGGCCATCAGTTGATGACCAAGGCACACGCCCAGCAGCGGCTTGGTTCTTACGTCTTTCAGTAAACGGAACAAATGTGTATATTCGTTCGGCAGCCCGGGACCGGGAGAAATGATGACAGCATCATACAGCCTGCAAGCGTGAATTATATCATGTCCGTATTCAATAACATCAACCTCACACATCCCCGTTTTCCTGACAGTTTGTGCCAGTTTATACGAAAAAGAATCGTAACAATCTATAAGCAAACAATTTTTCATGTTACCTTTGAGCCGTTATTGCATTTTCAAAAGTAGCTATTTTCATGAAAACAATGCGGGCTCAGGAAACAAAAAATTACATGAACAAACTTGGAAACCGTGGGGAGCCCTTCCTGGCTGTCATCAGCTTTGACATGCAGCATAACCATGTGATGCCCCTTGAGCGTATAACCGATGAAGATTGCTTGTATCATTTTCCGGAAATGAGCAATGCCCAAAAGCCTTTTCCTGGAAAAATCAACACACAACTGGATTTCACTCCGCTTCCATTTGATGAATACCACAAAGCTTACAAAGCAGTATTAAAACACATCAACCGCGGGGACAGCTACCTGTGCAACTTATGCTTCGAAACAGAAATCGAGTTGAAAGAGAAATTGTGTCGAATTTTTTATGGCAGCAAAGCAAAATACAAGTTGTGGCTAAATAATAAATTCGTATGCTTTTCACCGGAATGTTTTATTAAAACCCATCATGATACAATTTATGCCTATCCGATGAAAGGCACGATTGATGCCAAAGAAAAAGATGCACAAAACACCTTGTTGTCAGATCCCAAAGAAACCGCTGAGCATTATACCATCACTGATTTGATCAGAAATGATCTCAGCATGGTGGCAGACAATGCAGAAGTCAGCCGTTACCGGTACCTTGAAAAAATACACACCTCCCGCAACCAATTGTTTCAAACAAGCACAGAAATAAAAGGGAACCTGCAAGATGGGTGGCAACAACATACGGGGGACATGGTATTCAAATTATTGCCCGCCGGCAGCATCACAGGCGCACCAAAACAAAAAACCACTGAAATAATAAACAAAACGGAAATCCATAAACGCGGGTATTATACGGGCATTACTTGTCTGTTTGATGGCACGGATATTGACAGTTTTGTCATGATTCGCATGATCACAGAAAAAAACGGAAGATACCATTACAAAAGCGGAGGCGGCATTACCAGTTTAAGTAAGCCTGAGACAGAATATAAGGAAATGATACAGAAAATATATGTCCCGGTTCATTGAAAGCATACGCATTGAAAATGGTTTGGCTCCGTTGATCGAATACCATCAACGCAGGTATGAACAATGCCTTAATGTACATTTTCAGCATGCAACACCAGAACAACTTGCCCACATTGCACAAAAACACCTGCACAAACAAGGCAAATGGAAATTACGCATAGCATACGATCATAAAATTCGCAGTGTTGAATGCATTCCTTACCAGCCGAGGCACATTAAACGCTTTCATTTGGTGTATGATGATCAGGTTGATTATGCATGGAAATACAGCAACCGGAAAACATTTGAAAAACTAAAATCAGGCTGTGCTGATGATGAAGAAATAATCCTTGTCAAAAACAACCTGATTAGCGACAGCAGCTACGCAAATCTGGCTTTTTATAAAAACCCCTATTGGTACACACCAAAACATCCGCTTTTAAAGGGAGTTATGCGTCAATACCTGTTAGACAACAAGAAAATCAAAACCACCAACATCACACCGGAGCTGCTGAATGATTTTAAGTGTTTTTGTCAGATCAATGCCATGCTCGATTTAAATGAATCTCCAATCTATTCCCCGAATCAGATATTAAGCTAAAACGGCCTATATGCTACACAACATCAACAAGCTATCTACTTTATTTTCAACTCTTTTCAAAACTTTTTATCCCTATTTAAAATCAATCTGCATTTAATTAAGCAAAACATGATAAATGTCATGTTCGAGAATTTTCAAATAAAATACATTTATCCTGATTAATAAGAAGTTAAACTATCACGCGTTCGTTAAACTACTAACAACGTTATATTATTAACAATTAAAAAGATTATTACCATGACTGATGTAAAGGAATTAATTCAGGGTAAGATCAAGATTTTCGGCAACAACAGAACAGCATTGATGCCGATTCTGCAAGCCATCGTGGAGGAAAAAAATCACCTTGACGAGGAAGACATGATTGAAGTTGCAGAAACGCTTGATATTTCCGCAGCCGATGTGTACGGCACAGCCACTTTTTACACCTTTCTAGACACAGTGCCAAAGGGCAAATATGTGGTTAAGGTATGTAAAACCATTTCATGCCACATGGCAGGGAAAGATGAAATTTTTGACACTTTGACAGATATTCTAAAGATCAAAGAAGGGGACACCACGCCCGACAAAAAATTCACTTTAATGACAGCCAATTGTATGGGATGGTGTCATAAAGGCCCGGTAATGCTGGTCAATGATGACATTTACACAGAACTCACAAAAGAAAAAGTCATTGAGATAATCAATGATTATCAGGAAAAATAATTTTTAACAAATAACTCAAAAACAAAAAGGTATGGATTTTAATAAACTAAATAAAGTTGACCTTATTTTTGACACAGAAGGCTGTGATGCACTTGGAGTACTTGACAAGGCTCTTAAACGCTCACCCGACGATATCATCAGCGAGATGATAGATTCAGGCCTTAAAGGTCGTGGTGGTGCAGGATTTCCCACCGGACTCAAATGGAAATTCACCCGTAGCGAAGATGACCCGGAAAAGTATGTTATTTGCAATGCTGATGAAGGCGAACCCGGCACATTCAAAGACCGCGAGATACTTGACAAAGTACCTGGTAAAGTATTTACCGGCATCGCAATTGCAGCTCATGCCATTGGTGCAAAAAAAGGATTCATATATATTCGCGCCGAATACCGTTTCATGCAAAAAACCCTAACAAAACAACTTAATGAATTTAACAAAATTCTTAAAGATAAAGGCGTAGATTTTGATATTGAACTACGTTGGGGAAGTGGTGCTTATGTATGTGGTGAAGAATCTGCCCTGTTTGAATCGATGGAAGGCAAGCGCGGGGAACCCAGAAACAAACCTCCCTACCCAACCAAACAAGGTTATCTTAACAAACCAACAGTGATCAACAATGTTGAAACACTGGTATATGCAACCATGATTCATAGAATAGGGGCAGAAGAATTCATAAAGCTTGGGACTTCCGACTCACGTGGTTCAAAAGTTTTTTCCGTTTCCGGAGATACACCCAAAGCAGGTATTTATGAACTGGAAATGGGATTACACGTCAGTGAATTTGTCAAAGAATTTGGCGATGGGGATACAAAAGCTGTCCAAATTGGCGGAGCAGCCGGAATGTGTGTCCCACGAAAGCATTTTGAAGACCGCATTATCGGCTTTGAGGGAATTCCCACAGGCGGATCTATGATGTTGTTTAATTCAGCACGTTCAATGTACAACGTACTGCATGACTATCTTGAATTTTTTACTGAAGAATCATGCGGACAGTGCACACCCTGCCGTGTCGGTTGTCAGCAACTACTCAAAGGCATTGAGGCTGTAAAAAGCGGAGAAAAAAATCCATCCTATCTGGAAGAATTGAAATTACTTTCCGAAACGATGAAAACAGCTTCTAAATGCGGACTTGGACAATCTGTTGCTAATCCGTTCTCATCAATTATTGACAATTTCAGAGAAGAAATAATTTATTAATCATTTAGGACACTTAAAAATTCATAATATTATGGGAAAATTTGAAGTCAATCTTAAAATAAACAACATCCCGGTTACCGTTGAAGAAGGTACAACAATTTTGGATGCAGCCAAAAAGCTGAATTTCAGAATTCCTACATTGTGCCATCATCCCGACCTTTGTGTCGCCGGTAACTGCAGGGTATGCGTTGTTGAACAGACAGGGGCAAGAACACTTCCTGCTGCTTGTGCTACTCCTGTAGGCGAAGGCATGGAAATTTTTACCAATTCTGCAAAAGTTAGACAAGCAAGAAAACACGTGGTTGAACTCCTCTTATCTGAACACCGATCAGAATGTACAAGCTGCTATAAAAACGGCAAATGTGAACTTCAGGAACTTGCCATTGAATACAGAATCAGCGAAGACACATTCCTGAAAATCGTTGAAGAAAAAGGCTATACCATTGATGACCTCTCTCCAGCCATCATTAAAGACGATTCAAAATGCATCCGTTGTCAACGTTGTGTGAGGACCTGCACTGAGCTTCAGAGCGTTTCTGCACTGGCTGTTGTCCATAAAGGCGATGAGCAAAAAATCTCAACCTTCCTTGACAAACCTATGCATTCTGTTGTTTGTACAAACTGTGGTCAATGTGTAACACACTGTCCTACCGGAGCACTTGTTGAAAAGAATTACATTGACCAGGTATGGGACGTAATCAATGATCCCGAACTTCATGTTGTGGTACAAACAGCCCCTGCCGTTCGTATTGGTCTGGGTGAAGAACTGGATCTGGCACCCGGTAACAGGGTAACAGGCAAAATGGTAGCTGCTTTACGCAGGCTTGGGTTCAATTCTGTTTTGGATACAGATTTCACTGCTGACCTTACTATCATGGAGGAAGGCACTGAGTTGCTTACAAGGCTCAAAAAAGCACTTGTGGATAAAGATGAAAACACAAAACTTCCGATGACAACAAGTTGCTCACCGGGATGGGTAAAATTCATCGAACACAAATATCCTGAGTATCTGGACAATGTTTCCACATGTAAATCCCCGCAACAGATGTTCGGAGCTCTGGCAAAAACGTTCTATGCTGATAAGAAAGGCCTGAAACCAGACAAGGTCGTTTCTGTTTCTATAATGCCATGTACAGCCAAAAAATACGAAGCCGACCGTCCTGAAATGAGGGACAGTGGTTTTAAAGATGTGGATTACGTTCTCACCACCAGGGAACTTGCTGCTATGATACGTCAGGCAGGCATGGACTTTTCCTTGCTTGAAGACGAAAACTACGACAGCATCATGGGTAAATCTACCGGTGCAGCTGTTATTTTTGGGGCTACCGGCGGTGTAATGGAAGCTGCGTTACGTACAGCTTATGAAATTGTAACCGGACGTGAAGTGCCGTTTGACAACCTGAACATTGTCCCTGTGCGTGGCCTTGATGGGGTTAAAGAAGCCAAGGTTAAAATTGAAAACGTCAAGCCTGAATGGAGCTTCCTGGAAGGCGCTGAACTCAGTTGCGCTATCGCTCACGGCCTTTCAAACGCCAAAATACTTATGGACAAAGTCAAAGCCGGAGAAGCAGATTATCATTTTATTGAAATCATGGCTTGTCCGGGTGGATGCCTTGGTGGCGGTGGTCAACCAATGCCTGTCAGCAACGAAATCCGTCAAAAACGTATGGAGGCCATTTATGAGGAAGATGAAAACCTTGAACTCCGTAAATCACATGAGAATCCTGAAATTCAGGCAATATATAAAGAATACCTTGGTGAACCACTGGGGCATAAATCTCATGAGTTACTGCATACACATTATAAGGCACGTAAAAAATACTAATCTTATATATAACATCTAATTAAAAAAAGCTTCCTGCAGGAAGCTTTTTTTTTTGCTTTTAATGATAATGTTTCATATTTTTACCCATAAGTAACTTATTACTTATAATACCGATGATCAAGGTTTTAAAATTGTCAATAACATGAATAACAATAGCAACCCCGTTGGAAATTATTTTACGAAAAATCTTAAAGCTAAGGGGTAGATATACAATAAGCTATATAAAACAAAATTCGCAATTCTATTTCCTACAGGGTTAAATAATTACACAGTTGAACGCAACTTGGTATAACATGAAAAAAATACCCAAAGATAAACTTGCAAATTACAATAAATTTTATGGTGGCAAGCACTCAGAAGGCAACAAAGCAAGGTATTTCTCAAATACTGTATGGAAACATATGAAATCTGTTTGGGGAAACATTAAAAACGAAGGACATGAAACCCAACAAATGGCAGAAGTCTTTTTTAAAATGCTGGAACAAAAACTTGAGTTAGACAAAAGAAGCGATCCTCCGTCAGAAGAAGAAGTCAAAGAGGCCATCAGGCAATTGAAAGACGTTGGCAGAATTGGTTTTTTTGCATCGGTTTCCCTGTTGCCGGGAGGTGCATTTTCCCTGCTGGGACTCGAGTTACTCGCCAGAAAATTCGGGATCAAACATTTTTCGTTTATCCCCTCTTCGTTCAGAAAAAAGATGGATGAAAAAGATGCTCACAGCAAATAAATTATAAATTTTCAATCCACTTGCTGATGTCCTCAATCAACACAGGATCCACATTTTCGTTGCGTTCATATTCTTCGCGTGAAGGCTCCCCTTTATTCTCAAACAGCAAGTGATTGATGTTGTCATACGATTTGGCTTTCCAGTCTGAATCTGAACGACGCAAAGCGCGTCTGAATTTCCTGAAATCTTTCATGGAAACCTGGTAATCGCCTTCACCCTGGATCAGAAAAACAGGTATGTCAATGTGCTTGAGTGTTTCTTGCTGATCGTATTCGATCAAATCTTTCCAATAGGATGCAGGTAAACCAAAAGGTAACGCAAAACCCACAGAATCCGAAGGTATATCCTTAAGTTTATCTATATTTTTTATTTGTTCTTTAAGCATATTCAACCTTCTTTTTTCTGCATCATCCAAACCATTTTTCTGCATTAAAAATTTAGACTGCTCATACATCAAATCCTGCAAAGGGCAGGCATTCCCGGCAATCATTATTGCTGCGCCAACATCAATGCTATCGCAAATACGCGGAATCATCATAGCGCCCTGGCTGTGGCCCAATAAAACAATATTTTCCGGCTCTATCATCTTCAATCGCCTCAAATAATCGACAATCGAAACGACATCCTTCCCTGTTTCATCCCAAATCGTCATTCCTTTTTCTGCTGCCAGTTCCTGTCCAAACAAATAGGTGTTTTTTTCAAACCGGATGCTTCCAATTCCATTTGCAGCAAGGCCATAAGCCAGATCCCTGAACGGGCGGTTTCCCAGTATCGACTCATCCCGGTCTGACGGGCCGGATCCATGTATCATAACAACCACTTTATTTTGCTGCTTTCCACCAGGCCTGACAAACTCACCTGTCAAACCATAACCGTTGGCCGGTATGAGTTCAGGGTATGCTTTATAATCGGTTTTAGCGGCATAATCCGGATGAGACCATCCATCGGTGACGGCTTCAATTGTCATATTATAGGAGGCAATTTCATTACCATTTAACTCAAACCGGATTTTGCATGATTGGTCCCCATACCATAAAAAACAATATACCAAATTTTTATCCTGATAATATGTTTTTAGAATGCCGCTGCGCACATGAGGTTTCCCGTAAGCATCAATGTACCTTTCGTGCATGGTTTGGATTTTACCGGCATCCACCGACACAGATAAATCCTCACTAAATTTTGATACTACCCCTTCATAATCCTTTTTCAGCAATTTCTGAATGCAATCTGATGTCAGGCTGTCATACGGCTGAGCAATACAAAGGGCTACTATAAAAGTAAGATAAAACAACAAGGCAATTTTTCTCATGATACTTTTTTTCAAAGGTACTGATTTTCATTTAAAACATTTTTGAAACAGGACAAAATTCCACTGATTTTTTTATATTTGTGCTCACTGTGGAATGTGAAAATGTGAAATAAATGTGAAAAAGAGGATGCGTGTATGGATAAAATAAAGCTTAAAGTTTTAGGTTTGTCATATAGCCAGACACAAAGCGGGGCTTATGCCCTTGTGCTGGAAGCCGTTGGAAGTGAGCATCGTATTCCTATTATCATTGGCAGTTTTGAGGCTCAGGCCATTGCCATTCACCTCGAAAAGCTAAAACCACCCCGGCCGCTGACGCATGATTTGTTTATGAGCATGGCTGAAAAACTCAAATTTTGGTTAAAAGAAGTTCAGATATACAAACTGGAAGAAGGCGTGTTTCACTCCCGCCTTATGGTGATCAAAGACAATAATACCATGGAAATTGATGCCAGAACCTCCGATGCTGTTGCATTGGCACTCCGGTTTGATTGCCCCATATACACCACACAGGAAATCATTGACAAAGCAGGGCTCATCATCAACCTTGAAGGGGAAGATGAAGACGAAGATAAACATCAGGATGATTCAGGTAAAAAACAAGGTTCATCGGCAAAAGAAACAATGCATTCTTCGGAAAACCTATCAGAAAAAAGCCTTAAAGAATTGAATGATATGCTTCAGAAAGCCATCGAACAGGAGGCATACGAACAGGCTTCAAAAATCAACGATGAAATTAACAGACGGAAACCCAATAAAAAATAAGTGATGAGGCGCAAGATATGGTTATTATTATTGGTTATGACAGGCATAGTAATTTCCTCACTGGCAAATGACAATGGAATTACTGTTGAAGCCGGTAAATACAAAGCATACAGCGGCAGCCTTCCGGAGTTGAACCAGGAAATTATGTTTTCTGCAGACGGAACGGGAGAACTGTTTTCTGAAACAGACACCACGCCAATTTTATGGACATTAAAAAACAACACATTGCGGTTGATGCTTTGTCCCGGGGTACATTTTTACAAACCCGATTCCATCCTTATGGCCGAAGATGACAGCACATCCGGCATACTGGTATATCAGAAAGGCCGCCTTTCCATACCACAGGCCCTCAACCTGAATGCACATGATTTTATCAAAGCTGATTACAGGTTTTCGGTTGAAGAAACAGGGATAGACAGTTTGCTGCTTACCAACAATGCCACTGATACTGAAGTAAAAATTCACCGCGTGTACAGCAGCACTCAAAGGGTAAAAGCCCCTCTCGAAAACCAGGGCTTTAGCATTACAGGATTGCTCAGGGGATTGTTGGGAATGGTTATTTTGTTGTTTATAGCGTGGATATTTTCTACCAACCGAAGGGCTGTGAGTTGGCGGGTTGTACTCATCGGCCTCGCCATACAAGCCGGGCTGGCAATAAGCATATTGAAAATTCCTTTTGTAAAAACATTTTTTGAATTTATAGGCCAGGTGTTTGTCAAAATTCTTGATTTCAGCCACGATGGAGCAGAATTCCTGCTTGGTGGTTTAATGGATTCGGACACATACGGTTATATATTTGCTTTCCAGATATTGCCTACCATCATTTTCTTTTCAGCACTGACCAGTGTATTGTTTTATCTCGGGGTTATTCAAAAAATCGTATATGGACTGGCCTGGCTGCTGACAAAAGTACTTAAGATTAGCGGTGCAGAATCTTTATCCGTAGCCGGAAACATTTTCCTGGGCCAAACAGAATCACCGCTGATGATCAAAGCCTATCTGGCGGGGATGAACAAATCTGAAATCCTGTTGGTCATGATTGGAGGCATGGCAACGGTTGCCGGGGGGGTTCTGGCTGCTTACATAGGGTTCCTTGGGGGCGATGACCCGGCAATGCGATTGCTTTTTGCCAAACACCTGCTTGCTGCCTCGGTTATGGCAGCGCCGGGAGCCATAGTTGTATCAAAAATACTGGTTCCCCAAACGAAAGATGTCAGCGGAAAAGTAGAAGTATCCAAAGACAAAGTCGGATCAAATATCCTGGATGCCCTGTCAAACGGAACCACCGAAGGCCTGAGACTTGCCGTTAATGTGGCTGCCATGCTGCTGGTTTTTGTGGCTGTGATAGCACTGCTGAATGGATTTTTTGGCTGGATCGGGGGTTTAACAAACCTGAATGCGGTTATCGCCGATGCTACCAACGGGGAATATACTACACTCTCCCTGCAATTTATTCTGGGATACACCTTTGCCCCTCTTATGTGGGTTATCGGTGTGGCGGGCCCTGACATTGACCTTGTCGGGAGATTACTTGGAGAAAAACTCATCATGAGCGAATTCATCGGATACATCAGCCTTGCTGAGCTAAAAGATGCCAGTGCTTTTGCAGAGCAAAAATCCATTTTGATGGCTACTTATATGCTGTGTGGATTTGCCAATTTCGCCTCCATCGGGATACAAATCGGGGGCATCGGTTCACTGGCTCCCAACCAGCGCAAACAATTATCCATTTTCGGCATGAGGGCCTTGCTCGGTGGCATGCTTGCTTCCCTCCTCTCGGCCACGATGGTGGGGATTATCCTGGGGTAAAAACTGTTAGTTAACCTGAATAATTATAGCCTATAATACCAAGTTGCGTTCCAACCTGCCAACTAGGTAGGTTAACGGCATAAGTTTATCCGTAGTAAGTTGTTTATCTATTTAATCTGTTTAATGTCTTTTTTACTCACAAAGAGATATGCAATATATATTTCATTATTCTTGAGCTCATAAAATATTGTTGTTTGTTTGCTCAGCACAGCTTTTCTTAAGCGTTGATTATAAGTTGAAACCGGAAACATAAAAGGATTTTTGGATATAACATCCAATTTTTTGTTCAATTTACTTTTGAAATTATTTACTTCTCTTTGTGTCCATTTATCTATCAAGTAATCAAGGATGTTTTCCAGATTATTTATAGCCTCTTCTGTCCAATGCAATTTATAATCCATATTTCTTTTTTACCTGTTCATGGGGTACCGTTTTTCCTTCATCTATATCTCTAAGGCCTCTTTCTATTCCTTGCTTTTGATCCTCAGTCAGGTCATTCCACCAATCATAATTTTTTGTTTTTGAGTCTTTAACAGTTTTTAGATATTCCAGTGTTGCATTATCTTTAAGCCTTGAAAGCCATTCGATTAATTCCAATTTCAATGTTTCTTGTGACATATCTTTTCTCTTTTTTATTTTATTTGCAAATTTACTGTTTTCTAATATACAGCCCAATTACTTTATTCACTTAACAAATCAATACATAACTTTATTGTTTTGTGGTTTATATGGATTTGGTGGATTTATCGCTGAAAATAAATTGATTGAATAAACTTCCTTCCGGAAGCTTCTTTTCCGGATCAATTTTAATTGTATATTTTTTTCTTTTATTATCTTTTGCAACATACTTAATTACAAATGTAATAAATAATATGTCAAAAAAAAATTTATTTTTATCAGTTAAAATACCCATGCAGATGCGTTTTGTTTTATAGATATGTTTATAACTTTGTAGCTATAAATGCAATCCATCATCTAAACAAAATACCACAAATGAAACAATACCTCGAACTCCTCGATCATGTACTCACAAACGGCACCAAAAAAAGTGACCGCACAGGCACCGGAACGATTTCCGTGTTTGGATACCAGAACCGCTATGACCTTTCAGAAGGATTTCCGGTGGTGACGACCAAAAAATTGCATTTACGGTCTATCATTCACGAATTGCTGTGGTTCTTACAAGGGGATACAAACATAAAATACCTGAAAGACAATAAAGTACGTATTTGGGATGAGTGGGCCGATGAAAACGGCGATCTTGGGCCTGTGTATGGTTATCAGTGGCGGACATGGCCAACGCCGGATGGCAAACACATTGATCAGATCAGCAATGTGGTGGAAAGCTTAAAACACAACCCCGACAGCCGCCGGCACATTGTGAGTGCATGGAACGTTGCCAACGTGGACAAAATGGCACTCCCCCCCTGCCACATACTTTTTCAGTTTTACGTTGCCGACAATAAGTTATCATGTCAGTTGTATCAACGCAGCGCAGATCTGTTTCTCGGCGTACCATTCAACATCGCGTCTTACGCTTTACTGACACTGATGATGGCACAGGTTACCGGCTACGAACCCGGTGATTTTGTCCATACTTTCGGAGATGCGCATATTTACCTCAATCACATTGAACAGGTAAAACTGCAATTATCAAGGGAACCACGAGCACTTCCTGAAATGTGGATAAATCCGGAAATAAATTCTATCTTCGACTTTTCGTACGAGGATTTTACATTAAAAAATTACAACCCTCATCCCCATATCAAAGGGAAGGTGGCGGTTTAAGAAAGATCGTTGTATGCTACATTATCGGCTGACTTGAAAAAATTAACTATATTTGCCAATGAAAACAGTTAGAAAATCAAGAAAATAAAGGAGTTAGGGGTTAGGTTTTAGGGGTTAGGGGTTAGGTTTTATACCATAGTATGTTAAAACCTAACCCCTAACCCCTAAAACCTATTATTAGCACATACATAAAAAACATCAATATGAGTTTCTCAATCATAGTGGCAATAGCCAAAAACAGGGGCATCGGCAAAAACAACGACCTATTGTACTACATCAAAGATGACCTGAAACGCTTTAAAAAGATCACCACAGGGCATACCATCATCATGGGACGTAAAACATTTTTCTCACTTCCCAAAGGCCCTTTGCCAAACCGGAAAAATATTGTGATAACAGACAATCCGAAAGACTGCTCGCTTCCCGATACATACCCGGATCGTGATTGCGTGATGGTAGATTCCGTGGAAAAAGCCATCAACCAATGCAACCCTTCGGAAGAAAATTTCATCATAGGTGGAGGAAGCATATATAAACAATTTATGCCTTTTGCTGATAAATTATATTTAACAGTAGTACATGAAGCACCTGAAGCAGACATATTTTTTCCTGAATACAACCACAAGGAATGGAAAGAAACGTATAAAGAAGATCATTTTGAACACGAACCACCATACTCGTACATTATATTAGAAAGGATTATAGATGAATAATATGAATAAAATATTTATTGTCCTTTTTTCCGGTTTTTCACTGATTGCCATACCATCGTGCGAAATTCATTATGACAATACTGTATCCACCGAACAGGCCATTAACGTCATGAACCAAGGTGCACAGGGCATTACGATTTTTAAAGACGCCACTACCCAGGTAATCAACGTTGCCCGTTATTCAGATGACAGTTTGCTTAACCGGCAAATCCGGGAATCCGTTGTTAAAGAACCATACCCGGAGCTTACCATAGAACCATTTGACAACGATACATGGCCAAAAACCATTACGATGAACTACGGGCCTGTCAACCACCTGTGTTCTGATATGCGTGAACGTCGGGGGAAACTTGTCATCACAGCCACAGACCTTTTCGAAAACGCGGGGGCTGAATACAACGTTACATTTGAAAACTTTTTCCAAAGCAATTATAAGGTAGAAGGACAATTTACGGTGACAAACCTTGGCAGAAATGACCAGGACAAAACAGAGTACGATATCTCTGCCTCCAACATCAGCATCAATACCCCAAAAGCAAAGACCTTTTACTACAATCAGCACAATACACGCACATGGGTAGAAGGCGAAGAAACATCGCTGGATTATGAAGATGATGTGTATTACATCCGGGGAGAACAATACGGTTACAGCTCTGATTCAACAGAATTCAACATGAGCATCAGCGAAAAAAACCCGCTTGACATCTGGGTTAAATGCCGCTGGATAAGGGCAGGTGTATTAAGCATTGATGTTGAAACCATCCCTGAGATATCCCTTGACTTCGGAAACGGTGAATGTAACAATTACGCTACTGCCACCTACGATGGTGAAGAATATATCATCAACATGGATTAACCCACATCCTGATCACATATTCGCATTGCACCGCACCGGTTGTTGAATGAAAACACCCAACATTTTCTTTCGCGGCTGCCATCAGCATGACACCAATACGTTTGTTTTGCATTTTGTCCAATATAGCGACAAAATAACCAGACAACAAAGCTGGGATAATAAGGTGGGATTATTGAGCTCCAGGATGTAATAATTCATCCGAAAAAATAAAGTTATTGTCATCAGTTTCAAACATGATGATTATATTTGGTGGATGACATTAATTGAAAATTTGTCACAATGCTTATCTTTGACACTTCAAGTCACTTTAGCAGATCAATTGTTACTTAGATAGGATATCGTTTTTGCTATTTGTACCATTCTGTTTTGCTAATCTCTCCTGAGTCATAATAAATTTTCATGGCAGTAATAAACTTCTCAAAATCGGAATTTTCATTTACCAATCTATTTATACTTACCCAATCAGGGGAAGGCTTTTCTTTAGCTTGAAGTAAGATTTGACTATCAGCAGGATTTTCTTTATTTAATAATATAAAACCAATCCCATGTAGGGTTGAAAGCATCTTGAGTTCGGGAAACAAAGAATCAGATGCCTTTAACTCCTCTGCAACAAGAAAACCTTGATTCGCCCAGGATGAATTTGACACTGCTTGAAAAAAAGCTTCCCTCAAACTACTTTGTGTTATTATCTTTTTAACTTCAAAGGAGTATAATTTGACTATATTACTACCAGCACCTTTTACACTCTTTTTAACTTTTTCATTCCAATGTTCGTCAAGTAGTTCTAAGCCGACAACATCAGGATGAAGCCAAATATTTTCCTTTGTACCTCTGCTGTTTTGCGATTTTTTTTCATCGATACGTCTGGAGTATATATTTAACTCGGATTTTAAAAAAGAACCTAAAATTGGGTACAAATCTGATTCAGATATAAAAATATCTTCATCATATATTACTTTTTTTTCTGGATCATTTTCAATTTTCAATTCTATTTCTTCTTCATAACCTTTGTTGTAGAAATATAACTGAGGTCTATTTTGTTTGTCAACAATTATCCCCTTCTTTTCTATAAGTTGCTGTTTATCTCGACCAATCTCTGCTGCAACTTGTGATAAAAGTTGATTTTCATTTGAAAATCTATCATTACTTCTTTTGTTTTCAAATTCATCAGGATATGTGTTTACTAATTCTTCTGCTAATTCTTTAGCATTAAATTTTCTTTTATCATTAGCTTTTAAAACCTCATAAATCATTTCTATTCGTTTCATATAAAATTGTTTTTTGTTTACTTTATAATAAATCTGTTTATAAAAACCATTTACCCTATTTTATTCAAATCCATTTAAAATTCACTTATATTATGTTCACTCATTCTAACCACACCTGTCTTTTATCTTCTTCTTCTGAAAACAAGGATAAGAAATAATATTGAAAAAAACAAATTATTTGCATGAAACATTTTCAACAAAAAGTCAATTTATTTTGGTTTTAGTGGTTCTACTGCAAACTTAGTGGGTAATGGTAATGATTGAATTATTACTGTTGA